>JBEKXG010000368.1:0-5392 GCA_049512295.1 Syntrophobacteraceae bacterium | reverse complement strand
AATCTCGTATACGTGCTTCGTCCGCTTCATGCGTTGATCGTAGGTCCATCTCGGCCCCGCCTTGTAATCTAGCGTCATGCGCTAATGGAGTTAATCGGGCTCAAATTTCGGAGACATCATAGGAGCTGACGGGCGCGACTTCTCGCGAAACGGTATTTTTTAGGTGTTAATATAAAAAATAAATGCGCTCGCCTAAAAAATATTGTCCCTTATAGTCTGTCATACGAGGAGGTTTAACAAGGAGGTTGCCAAAGCCATGCTCCATCTCTATAATAGCTGGCGCTGTCCAAGCGGTGGAACTTTGTGGACAAGCCATCTTGAGGGGGGGGTGGAGAGGTCTGAGTCGCTTCAAGTCCGGTCTTTGGCAAGTGATTGCAATTACTTCAAAACAGATATCGCCCGACTTAGGAATTCCTTCGAGGAAAACTCTGTATCAAAGAATGCATGTCGTCAGCAGAGTCTTTTGGGCCCTTGATTGTGGGATCTGCGCACCGATATCTTTCCTTGTGCCCCTTTGAGTCTTTGCCGTGCGATTTATCAATCGCCCGATCCATGCTATGTCCTCCATCTCCGATTGCTTTGACCGGGAGCCAGCTCTTAGGCGAGCCCTTGCTTGAAATCGGTGCAATAAACGTAACTTTTTACAGAGCCCTCATGGCAGATGCACCGGAAGCCGTCTGCGGACGAGGAGGATCAGATGACCTATAGCATCCGCGAGAAAAAACATTTCACGTTTCAAAGTGAAGGTCTTAGCCTGCAAGGGTTTATGGCTGTCCCCGAGAGCTCACTGCGGCGCTTGCCTTCCGTACAGATCCACCATGGCGGTGGAGGATATGAAGCGATCTACGAGCACTTGGCCGAAGATTTGGCAAGACGCGGATTCGTCGGCATTACCATGATCCACCGTGGGTATCCCGGCTCGGAAGGACGCATGGAATACGGTAAGGGGGAGATCACCGACATCGGAAATCTGACCGAGATCATGATGGCCGAACCGTACATCGATCAAGCTAAAATGGGCATCATGGGATACTCGCGGGGCGCCCACAACACCATCCTGGCATTGGAACGCTATGCCTATTTCAGAGCCGGGGTGCTGTGGAGCACTCCGGTGGATATGATCGACCACGTGGGGGTCAATCCCTGGATCGCTGAGATGTTCGGCGGATTTCCGGATGAAGTTCCACAGGAATACCAGATCCGGTCGTCGATTCATTTCGTCCATGCAATAAACTGCCCGGTATTGTTAATTCACGGAGAAGAGGACGACGTTATACCGGTGCGCCACACCGTGGCCCTGGCCGAAGCCTTGAAAGTGCATCACAAACCCTTTGAAGTGAAGCTGTTTCCAGGAGAAGGACACATCTGGTCACCACGCGGATTCGAAAGGAACTGGCGGCTGACCGTCGACTTTTTCTGCAGGCACTGCCAGTCTTCATGCGCCACCTGCTGAGCACGATCCAGATACAGGTCGGTCAAATAGAGGAGGTATTATGGTCCTGAAGAGAGAAGAAATCATAAGCGCCATGGTAGAATGGGAAAAGCATTGGAACGAACATGATATCGCCGGAGTTATGGACCTTTTTCATGAGGAAGTCTTTTTCGAACACTGGCATGGCGCCAAGGTTCAAGGCAAACAGAACCTGTATCAGTCGTGGGCGCCGTGGTTCAAGAAGCACGGCGGATTCCGGTTTACTACAGAAGATCTGTTTGCGGACGAAGAGGCGCAGAAAGTCCTCTACCGTTGGCAACTGGATTGGCCGTCATTGGAAAAAGGATTCGAGGGAAAGCCGGAGAAGCGACGCGGCGTAGACGTTATCCAATTCCGGGACGGGAAGATAATTCAAAAACTGACCTATTCCAAAACAACGGTTGAAATCAATGGCGCCAAAATTCGTTTTTCACCGGTAGAAAGTAAGAAGTGAGCAGCCGTCAAGATCGGAGGCCTTTATCGGTGGCCCCTGTCACCTTCGTTTTTTCGGAGAAATCAGCGCCTTGGTGAGGATAGCGACTATCTTTTCCGGATCAGGAGGGCAACCGGGCACCTTTATCGTCTTTTCAATTTTTTTGTTGCGGCTGATGGCGCACTTGCCCATGAGAAAGGTGTGGCGCATTTCACAAAGGGGAGTTATCTCAGTACCGGCGCACAATTCAGCTCCTCCGTCTATTTCAGTGCCGCTGTTTTCTTTGCAGAATTTGAACAGTCCCGCCCAGAGGTTAAAACCGCAGGCAGAACACAGCCCATTTCCGTAGGCGGGCATCCGCATACCCTTTACCGCAAACTTTTCCATGATGTCTTCAAGCCAGGAACCGCAATATTCCAGTTTCATAGCATACCGGCCGGGATCTTCCCCGACAACGGCAACGTCATCAAGGCGCAAGCTGCCTCCGGTCAACCCGGCAAACTCCACTATGTGCGGCACCTGCGTTGCGGAGTATCCCAGCAGAAAGCTTCCCACCACGTCGCAGGCCAAGCGGTCCTTGCCGGCCAGAATCAGCCCCAGTTCCCGGACTTGGTTCTGTTTTCCCGTCGGTGTCGGACCGATTTCGGTGGCTGTCAGTGCATCAACCACGTTCAAGTGGCAGGGAATTAATCGATTGAATTCTGCAATCGCGCGATTGAGATCGGTTTGTATGTGACATTTCTTTTTGGCCTTCGTGGACAGGCAGCCCTTGAGATTTTTCAGGCATACAGTGGTCACGGTCTGGTTGTGGGTCTTTAAGACGGGCACATTAATGACGAAATCCGTGTTGAACACCACCTCGGCAATTTCGATCCGAGTGCCGTCACTCAACTTGAAGACACGATGCGGGCCTTTGTTCATATCTACCAGGGGAATGCCTTCCTCTTCGGCCAACGTTTGCATGCCGCTCCAATGATAGGCGGCTGCCGTGTCCAACTTGAGAGTGGGAAGTTCAATGGACCCTTCGGCAATGACCACTTTATCGGCCCCCTTTTCTCTCACGATCCTGATAATTTCCTTGACGACCGCAGGTGATGTTGTGATGCCCTTGCACGGAATTTTAGGAGATCCTCCCATGACCGCATTCGGTTTTATCAGGACGCTCATTCCGGGACGAAAGGTCTGCCAGGCATCTACTGCTTCCAGGGCCTCATCCAGGCTCCGGGGTCCGCTCCACTTCCACACTGCGACACTCATCGTCAAGTCTCCGTCAACAGGTTAGCCGTCTTGTCTGATTGGCAAACATGTACCTTGATTGAAATGCCAGCCCAAAGAAAGCACTTCATAGAAAATATCCAACTCAGTCCACAGCCTTTTCTAAGGCAATCAACGCTGCGCCGATTGCACCTGTGATCAGGGGTTGTTCCGGCACTCGAATACTTTGCCCGATTTCCTTTTCCATCATCGCTACCAGCCCGCTGTCAAGTGCAGCCCCGCCGGTCATCACGCAATCCGCTTCGATTTTCAACCGGTGGATCATCGCGCCGATCTTTGCGGCAAGGGTTTTGTGCAATCCAGCGATTATATCTTCCATGGGCGTTCCCTCAGCCACGCGCGAAATGGCCTCAGTTTCCAGGAATACGGCACAGTTGGTAGTGAATTTCGCCGGCCGGGTCGACCTTTCGGATAATTGGCCCAACTGTTCGATGTCAACCTTCAATACCCTGGCGATAATCTGCAGGATGCGCCCACTGCCGGCGGCACACTTGTCGCTCACCACCATGTCGGCCACTTTGCCTTTCGGAGTCGTTTTGATCACGCGCGTGGACTGATTGCCCACTTCGATCAATGTGCGGACCGAGGGTATAAGGAAATGCGTTCCCCGGCTGTGGCTGGAAAGTTCGGTTGTTTTTGTGAACGGCCGGGAGATAAAAGGAACTCCAAGTCCGCATGCACCGATAAGCGATAAGTTGGCCATGGAAAGTTTGGCTTTTTGAACGGCTTCTCCCAGGACAAGATCGGAGGCTGTGGAAAAATTGCCGTGGGTGGGCCTGACGTCGTAGGCCAGCAATGACCCGTTGCCGAGTATCACGGCCTTGGAAAAGGCCGAACCGATATCTAACCCAGCTACGTATTCCATACTTCGATAACTTTTCTATAAAATGTCTGAATAAATTACAGTTATTTTCCGGGTTCCGGTTTGGATTCATTATCGAAAAAGGTGACGGCTTCCAAACGCCGTTTGTCTTTTTTCTCCTTCAGTTTTTCCGGTCCCAATGCGGCCGCCGTTTCCCCGGCGATCAAGGCCGCCCCGAGGGCGCCGGTGATCAGCGGCTCGGGAGGCACCACCACGGGGAATCCGATTCTTTGCTCCAGAGCTTTGACCAGACCGATATTTTTGGCTCCTCCGCCTGTAATGGCCACGTCTTTTTCGATCCTGACCTTCCCGACCATCGCATATATGCGGCTGGCATTGGCCTTGAGGATGCCGGCCAGAATATCCTCGACCGATGTCCCTTCGGACAAACGCAACAGTGCCTCCTGCTCGGCAAAAACAGTGCAAAGATTGCTGATGTCCGCCGGGTTTTCAGAGCGCAGAGACATCTCGCCGATCTCCTCAAGTTTGACTCCCAGCACGTCGGCAATGACCTCAAAAAACCTCCCGGTTCCGGCGGCACATTTATCGTTCATGATGAAATCCACCAGTCTGCCGTCTTTGACCTTGATTCCTTTAGAATCCTGCCCGCCGATATCGATAATGGTTCTCACATTGGGAAAAAGCCAGTGGACGCCGCGCATGTGACACGTAATCTCGGTGACCTGCTGATCGGCGAATGGGACGTTGATCCGTCCGTATCCAGTCGCAACAATGTAATCGATCTCATCAAAAGAAAGGCTGCTGTTTGCCAGGGCATTGCTCATGACCCGATGGGCCAGCCGCCGATGCTCAGCGCCGGTAGGGGTGATCACGGTGGCGCGGAGTTCGGTTTCATTTTTAATGACGATTTTTGTAATGGTTGAACCGATATCTATGCCAGCGAAAAACATTCCGTAACATCCAGTTTTCTTGATGGATATTTGTTTCTCATTTTCTTGGCGCTTTCGCGTGAGGCGTCCTGCCTCAGGATTTCCACGATCCGCTGAGCACCAGCTAATCCTCCAGGTTTTCTACGTTTTCGCCAAATGGCCTCGACCCGCACTCATCCCTGTCCGCCAGGATCAACTCAGCGGCAACCCCGGCTGAATCCGTGATAAGTTCTCGGCAAAAAAGGGCGTGGTCTCTACAAAGCCACGCTTTCTGCCATTTGGCCGTCAATTCCCGGCACAAGGTTTGGCCATATTTCGCCTTGATATGATTAGGGATTTGGTTAAACAGCCTGTAGAGGCCCGGCTTCCCGTAGAGCTGCTCTTTTGATTTCATCAGGGCCTCTTTGCCTTCGCCGGCGGGAAGGGTGCTTCTCCCGTGGACCGCGCCTACCGCCATAACT
>JBEKXG010000367.1:0-5394 GCA_049512295.1 Syntrophobacteraceae bacterium | reverse complement strand
ATGATGGATTTTCAGCAATGAGCGCGTCGGCTTCAGCAAGCACGGAATCTAGTTCATACCCCTCGCCTGCCTCTATTTCCTTTTCCCCTTTAGCCAAAAGGTGCAGAAGTTCCCTATCACGTTCTGAGCGCTCATAAGCTTCGATGCTGAGCAATACGGCAGCCGCACGTCCCCTCTGCGTAATCACCAGAGGTTCTTTTGAGTTCCTGATCATTTTCAGAACCTTAGCCGCATCCTGCCTCAAGTCACTGATTGGAATGATATTCGACACTTTGCCCATAATGTATCTCCTATAGTATTTCTAAACGTACTACAGAACATACCATAAATCAACAGCCTCCAGACGAATCCAAGAAAATACTCCTAATCCGGCGAGCTTTCGCCCGACAGCCGGGTGGATTGGCCGCCTGGCTGCGGGTCTGCTGCGATATGACTCTAAGGACGCCGTCCCCGCCAATGCGGTTTTGCAGGCGGCGCATGACCAACTCTTTCTGATCCGGTGAAAGGTTTGGCGAGTTTACCACATCGAACCAAAGCTTCACCTCGGTGCTCAGCTTGTTGACCTTATAAGCAATTCAAGTCGGCCATGGGAGCCGATTTGAGGCTACTATCAATCAGGCTATCGCACCTGCACTAAGTAACCCGGGCATCTTCATCACGAGGCCGAAAATTCGCATGAAATCTAGCGTCGATTAGAAAAAGCCGTGTCACATCCGGACCATTCGCGGAATTCGCTTTTCGTTTGTTGCTGATCAATTCAAGCCGTGCTATTTAGAAAGGGGAGTAATTTTCAGTCTATATAATCCAGGCGGCGCTGGAGTGTGCTCTTTGTCAGAGGTGAAAAATGGATTTTAAGAAGGCATTTCAGGCTTCGATTAGAAATGTTGCCTCGCATGGGGACACCGATATATTCCCGTTCCCGTTCGAGAATCACCTATTCTACGACCAGACCCACGAATGTGCGGAAACACTTGAGCTAATACATGCCAATTTTGAAGAGTACATGGCTGCTTATCCTCCCAATACAATTGTGACTCTCAGCCAAATCGGATACACAGGATTTCGGTGGGCGACTCTAATCGAGCCTTTTTGGAATGCATACTACCTTGCATTAGTAATACTGCTGGCAGACAAAATTGAGGCTCAGCGCATTTCTGAGGATAGGGAAGAAGTCTTCTCGTACCGGTTCTCTTGGGATGATAGTGGCGCGAAACTTTTCAAAGATGTTACATGGAAGGATTATAAGGACAGGTGTTTAAACCTATGCAAAACACACAAATACGTTGTAATGACAGATATCGCTGATTTCTATTCTCGAATTAATCACCACCGCATCGAGAATTTCTTGCATAGGCTTCCTTCTCCTGGTGACTTACCTAATCGTATTATGCGCCTCCTAAAAGCATTTTCAAAAACTGTATCTTTACGGTCTACCCGTTGGTGGGCCAGCATCCCGTATTCTCGCGGAGCTTGCCCTTACTGCTGTTGATCGTCATCTGAGCACACGACATGTGATATTTTGTCGTTATGCTGATGATTTTGCCCTCTTCTGCTCGGACAAATCTGAGGCCTATAAGTTAGTTGTCTTTCTTGCTGAAAAGCTCTTCATCGAAGGTTTGGGCCTCCAAAAGAACAAGACAAAAATACTCTCTTCGGAGGAATATCGCGAAGCTTCAAAGGCTTTTATTCCTCTGCCAGTGGGCGAAAGAGCTTCTGATGAAGCCAAGCTGTTAAACATCTCGATCAGATTCGATCCCTATTCACCAACTGCAGAGGAAGATTACGAAAAACTGAAAGCCGCTGTAAGCGATATAGACATTATCGGGATACTGGGAAGGGAAGTAGCAAAAGCAGCTATTGACCCAACCATATCAAAACAAGCCATCAACGCAGTAAAGGCATTAGACCCACCACTTCAGGCGGGGGCAATTCGAACTATCTTGGACCGGAACAATCTTCAGGTGCTGTCACCTGTCTTCGTCACTATTCTCAGATTGGCCCGGGCGGTATACAACGGTCTCGATGAAAACACCAAGGATTTTATTGACGGCGTTTTAATTGGACTGTTTCGCGATAAATTCCCATTACTAAGCCTTGAGCTGAACTTGAGCTACTTCATCCAGGTTATTGGCCTTAGATACACTCAGGAAAAAGAGGAAACGCTTGTTGCTTTATTCGAAGAAGATTCGCGCCCACTGATCCGCCGGCTAATTGTCCTCATTTTGGCTAATTGGAAATGCCATTACTGGCTCACAGATTTGAGATTGAAATACGCGGGCCTATCCTCATGAGAGAGAGGGGTCACACCTACACTCTTGACATAATGGGAACGAAGAGTGGTACGGGCAAGCCCCTCGTTGCCCGTATGCGAAGAGCAAACGCAAGAGGCGATGGGTAATTTACCCATGCTTCAAGTCGATTTGGCCTAATCCTCGACGGGGACTTTTTTCGATCTTACACTCTTCAAAATACTACGTTGCCTCTTCTCCTCCAGTCGCCGGAGTTTCGCCCCCTTGCTCACTCGTGTCTTCTTTCTTAGTGGGACCCGTTCTAATGCATCCCGCAGCAGTTCAGCGAATCGCTCTATGGCGAGTTCCTTATTCTCCACTTGGCTGCGGGTTTGCTGGGAGATTACGCGAAGAAGGCCGTCCTTGCCGATACGGGTTGCAAGGCGGCGCAGGATTAATTCCTTCTGCTCCTGCGAGAGGTTTGGTGAGTTGAGCACATCGAACCACAACGTAACGCGGCTGCTTACTTTATTGACGTGCTGTCCGCCCGGCCCGCCGCTTCGAGAGGCTGTGAAAGTCAGTTCGTCTTCGGGAATTGAAATGTGCTCATTGATTGTAATCATAGTCTTCCGTCTCGACTCCGGCGTCGTGTTTCATAAGCCACCAGATTTTCACATACCAAATTAAGGGAAGAAGGCGAAGTCAAAATTGCAGAATGTGATTGTTTACCACCATGAAATCGAAAAGGAGACACAATGTTCCATCCACATTTCTTTCGCTTGTTTTTTGGTAACCCACACCACATCGCGGACACCATGCGCCTCGTTTCCGCACTCGTCGTCGAGAAAGAACTCAAAGATGCTCGTGAAAGACATAAGCGCGCAAACTCTCCAGAGGACAAAGACGAGCCATACAAGGTCAAGCCGGAACTGCATAAGGGTTAGCGGTGGAAGAGGTCTGGCAACTTTATAATGTTAGATTTCTGAACCTTGAGAGCGTTTCGAGGCCTGGCGATACGCCGGTAACTTGACTATGAACAATACTTCGCTGCAACCCATTTCACCGCAGCGCGTCATGAGACGGGCGATCGACCTGCGGGCAACGTGTCATTCGATCCTGGAACGCCTTCGGTGTGACTGCAAAGATGAGATTAAAGTCCCGATAGAACGATGAAATCGATTCATACCCGCAATCATAGACGACCTCGGCAATGGTGCGGGACGCATCGCTCAATTTAATCGATGCCATCAATACCCGATAAAGTCGAACGTATTCGAAAATGGTGATCTTGAGATCCGCTTTGAAAAGCCTCGTGAGGTGACGCTCAGAATATGAAAACGCGGCGATAAAATCCCCCATTGTCAGTCTGCGGTCAAAGTTTTCCTCGATAAAACCGACCACTTTCCGGTTTTGGAGCTGACTCGGTTCGGGCAACCGGACCAGATCCGATGGTCGGGCCATGTCTTCCGGTAGAATCTTCAAAAACAAATCCAAGCACTCTCGGTTCAGCCCGAAGCCCAGATCACCCGCGTGCCGGATGTTGATGCGATGGAACAGGGCCGAGCCGAGGGCGCTGACATTGAAGATCGAGATTTCAAAACTGCTGGGGGCGAACAGCTCCGGCGCGAGATACAGAGACTTGTACCCGACCTCCTGGCCGATCACGGTCGACCTATGCGGTAGATCGGCCGGAATAAACGCGGTCATGGCTCCGAAGAGCGGCTGCTTTCTGGTGGTGTCCACCAAAAGAGAGACCCCGTTCCAGATCACCAGCACTTGGTGATAGGCATGAGTGTGGAGCCGCCGGGTGGAATGGGTCTCCAGCCGTCCGCTCAACGTGAGCGCCAACTGGCCCGCGCCCGGAATGTCGATTCTAACGGGTTTGGTCGTCATGTCACGCCGCTTTCGGAGAAGTTCTCGTGAAGCACAAAGCGATATGTCCGGATATGATAATAAAATGACTTTTATTAAGATGCAAGACACACAGACATCATTGTATCTTCATAACCACGAGTCGGCATTAGCACCCGAAACCTGAATCAAGAAAGGTAGATCATGAAAAAACAAAGGCTTGGCAAACAGGGTCCGGAGGTGTCCGCACTGGGACTCGGCTGTATGGCAATGAGCGAATTCTACGGACCATCCGATGACAAGGAGTCCACAACCCTCATTCTTTCGGCCCTGGAACAGGGTGTCACCATGCTTGACACGGCCGACACCTATGGTCACGGGCATAACGAAGAGTTGATCGGCAGAGCGCTTAAACAGTGGCCGGTGAAGTCTTTGTCGCAACCAAGTTCGGCATTGTCCGAATCAAAGGGGAGTATCGGAGAGCCATCTGCGGCAGGTCCGAATACGTCCGGGAGTCCGTGGAGGGGAGTTTGAAGAGGCTGCGCCGGGACGTGATCGATCTGTATTACGCGCATCGAATAGACGAGAGCGTTCCCATTGAAGAGACGGTCGGCGCCATGGCGGACCTCGCAAACGAAGGCAAAATTCGATATATCGGCCTGTGCGAGCCCTCGGTCGAGACGTTGAAGCGAGCCCATGCCGTACATCCGGTCACAGCGGTCCAGTATGAATATTCCCTATGGACCAGAGACGTGGAAACGATGATCCTGCCGGTCATCCGGGAGCTTGGTGTCGGGCTTGTCGCCTATAGTCCGATGGGACGAGGCGCTCTGACCGGCAAGCTGAACCGGAACACCGTGTCCAAGGAAGGGGATGTGCGTCAATTCTTGCCCCGATTTTGCGAAGCGCACTTCGAGATCAACATGAAACTGACGAAAACCCTGTTCACTATGGCAGACAAAAAAAAGATCACGCCCGCTCAAACTGCTCTTGCCTGGCTACTCTCCAGGGGAGACGACATCGTGCCGATCCCGGGGACCCGGCATGAGGAATACCTGAAGGAAGACATCCGGGCCACAGAGGTGAAATTTGACGATGAAGGAGATCGAGGTTCTGGAATCCGCCTTTGCGCCTGGAACGATTAAAGGGGAGCGGTACTCGGCCGAAGGGATGGCCGGGTAAACAAATAACATGAAGAATTTCAGCCTAACGGAGCCCATCCGCTTATCGACATTATACAAATTGGAGGAAAACGAATGAAAGATCAAGATCGTTATCAGCGTGGCTGGGAAAAGCTTAAAGAAGTTGATGGAGA
>JBEKXG010000366.1:0-5394 GCA_049512295.1 Syntrophobacteraceae bacterium | reverse complement strand
TTTCCTGTCTTTAACGTGTCCGGTGACATCGAACGGGTGATCTATTATGAGAAGGACGCCACCGAAGCCAGGAAACTCGAGCAGCGCCTTCAACAGTCCGCACGGCTCAAGGCGCTGGGGACGCTGGCCGCAGGAATCGCTCACGAAATTCGAAACCCGCTGGCCACTATAAGCTTCAACACCCAGATGCTCAGACGGGAGCTGGAACTAAAACCTGCCCAGCAGGAGATGTTTGAAGACGTATTCGAGCAGATACGGAAGATGGACCGTATCATCCAGCAGGTGCTCCATTTCGCGCGGCCTCGCGACCCTCAGTTCTTGCCCGCCGGCCTGAATGACGTCGTGCGCCACTGTCTCGATATGTCTAAGATGTATCTGGTAAAGGCACAGGTCGTGGTTTCAGCGGATCTGGGAAAGGACCTGTCCCCCATCGTCATGGATTTCAACCAGATATGCCAGGTATTGATGAACCTGATAATCAACTCCATCGAGGCGATGCCGGGCGGCGGGGCATTGAAGATAAGCACCTCTTTGCACGAGGAGCCGCAGGGGCAAATCCTTGTAATTCAGGATACGGGGTCCGGCATTTTAGAAGAAGACAAGTGCCGCATCTTTGATCCGTTCTTTACGCGAAAACCTGAGGGGACAGGGATGGGCCTCAGCATATCGAGGCAGATTGTGGAAAAACACGGCGCCCTTATGGAACTGGATTCCACTCCGGGTGTAGGGACCTCTTTCCGGCTGATTTTCCCTGTGGGGACGAATCCGCTTTCCGCCGTCCCGAACCAGCCGCCGAAGCCTTCGGCCGAGACGGTTAAGAGCCTGGAGGCGAACAAGAAGAAAAAGAAAAAATAAACAGGTGTTTAGTGAAAGTTGCCGTCATTTCCGATATTCATGGAAACCTTGAAGCTTTCAGGGAGGTACTGGCCGATATAGATAGAATTGGGGCAGACTCCATTATTTGTCTCGGTGACATAATTGGCTATGGCCCCAATCCGGAAGAGGTTGTCGGGCTCCTCCGTTCTCGTTCGATTCCATCTGTAATGGGCAATCATGAACTGGCGCTCGTCCGGGCTGATTTTCTGGACTGGTTCAACGAGACCGCGAAAGAGTCCCTGGTGCTGACTGAGGGGCTGATCTCCGCCGATACACGCCATTGGCTTACAGGGCTGGATACGACATTGGTCTTCGAGGACGCTCTTTTCGTTCATGGCTGTCCCCCGGATTCCATCACCGAATATATCTTCGAGTGGGATGATGAGGGCCTCGAAATCATCCTCACCAACATGGATGAGCAAATCTGCTTTGTCGGTCACACGCACACCCTGGAAGCCATCTCCCTGGCTGATTCCACCGTAACGCATCACGGTTTGCAAAAGGGAGTGTTCGAGCTTGGTCGTCAGGCCAAATACATCATTAGCGTCGGGAGCGTCGGGCAACCAAGGGACGGCTACAACAACAACGCTAAATACACCATGTGGGACACCGGGCAGAGCAGCCTTGAAATTCGTTTCGTCCCGTATGAGGTCTCGAGGACGGCAGAGAAAATAATCAGCCTCGGCTTTCCTCGAATCAACGCCGTTCGGCTTTGGTAAGCATCGGATAGATCATGAAAATCAAGTTCCTGGGGGTAGGATCTGCCTTTACAACTGCCGATTATTACCAATCGAATATTTTAGTAACCGCCCGGAGCGGCAGGAAGATGCTGATCGATTGCGGCAGCGACATACGATTTGCCCTTCGTGAATGCGGCTTTCGCTTCCGGTATTTTGGCAGGGAAATCGACGCTATTTATATTTCACACCTCCACGCCGACCATATCGGCGGACTTGAAGGGGTGGCATTCAATACGCTGTTTGACGGGCTAAGCCCACGGCCCAAGCTTTTCATTGCAGAGAGTCTGGCGCAGGAGCTTTGGGACCATTCCCTCAAGGGCGGCCTCATGTGCGTGCAGGACAGAGAAATGGACATCGATGATTACTTTATCTGTTCGCCGCTGGTGGGGAACGGGTCTTTCGAATGGGAGGGCATTAGTTTTTGCCTGGTTAAGATGCTTCACACAGGTGCGGGATGTAAACACCCCTATAGCTTCGGCCTTGTAGCAACAGACGAGACCGGGAGCGTCTTTATCTCTACGGACGCTCAATTTCAGCCCGGTTTGCTTGACGAGATCGCCGGGCGGGTTGATCTGATGTTCCATGATTGCGAAACAATGCGGGCCCCTTCAGGGATCCATGCTCACTACAATGATCTGCGTACGTTGCCTCTTAGCCTTAAACAGAAAATGTGGCTTTACCATTATCAGCCAAATCCCACACAGAATCCAAACGAAGAAGGGTTCAGGGGATTTGTTGTAAAAGGGCAGGAGTTCGATTTTTCAAGCGCGGCAGCCGAACACGATTTCATCGATTAGCAAAGGATTCAAATGGAAATGCAAAACAAAGCGTCTCAAGAGCAGGAATCTCTTGGCAATTTTTATTCCACATGCCCGGCTGGTGAGGTTTTCCCTATTCCAAAGCCAGCCGACCATGAACTGGAGTTCAGGCGTCTCAGCAAGATTGTCGATGAACAGCGGCGCTTGGGACGTGAGATCGTAGTAGTTATGGGAGTAGGCTTTGTCGGCGCTGTTATGGCCGGGGTCGTTGCGGATTCGGTGGACAAGGCGACGGGGGCGCCGTCCAAGTTTGTGATCGGAATGCAGCGGCCCTCCACGAGATCGTTCTGGAAAATCCAATATCTCAATCGGGGGATAGCCCCGGTTGAGGCCGAAGACCCCGAGGTGGGACCTCTTATCTACCGCTGCGTGAAGGAAAAAAATACACTTGTCGCGACCTATACCTACGAGGCGCTTTCACTGGCCGACGTGGTGGTGGTTGACGTGCAATGCGATTATCAGAAAGAAACAATTGGAAACGTTAGACAGGGGCGAGCCGATATTGCGGCTCTGGAAGAGTGTCTCAGGGTGATCGGCGGGAAGATCGACCCGGGTTGCCTGGTGCTGATCGAAACCACCGTTCCGCCCGGGACGACCCAGTACGTCGCATATCCCATAATCAAGAAGGCTTTCCAGGGTCGCGGGATCGAAGCCGAGCCCTTGCTTGCGCACTCCTTCGAGCGGGTTATGCCGGGTAAGAATTACGTGTCTTCTATCCGGGACTTCTGGCGAGTGTGCAGCGGCGTCAACGAGGCATCCGGGCAGAGGGTGCAGACCTTTCTGTCAGACGTTCTAAACGTAGAAGAATATCCACTGACCGTCCTCGAAACGCCCCGGCCATTCATGGTCGAGGTTTTTTCGAAACCAGGAAAACCTGAAAGAACTCACCATCAGCAAAGATATGACGGAAGCCGTCCGCGGGGCCGATGCCGTGGTCTTTGCCGTGCGTCATGACCATTACATGCGCCTTTCAGCCGACGAATTAATGGAGATGACTGGAAGGCCGGTAGCGGTGATAGATTGTTTCGGGATTCTTTCAGATAATGAAATCCGGCGCTATTTTGAGCTGGGATGCGAAGTAAAGGGTCTGGGACGCGGAAATGTCAAGCGGATAAAAGACGAGGTCAGATCACACGGGCAGGGTAATAAAACATAGTGTTTTAGACAGATTCGTACACCTCGATGACGCAGGTCCGCTCCTCTCCGGTCATAAGGTTTTTATGGTTCGGCAAAGCCAATGAAAGATATGACGCCCAACCAATGCATCAAGCGGTCGGCGCAGCCTCGTGGTGCTATCATGCTCATTACCGGGAAAAAGAACGGCCTCCGCAGGAGGGCAACGGTCAGTCGTAAAAGATGGGGAATGCGCCCGCCTTATTTGCCCATATAAGGAAAGCAGTCCGTGCAATTCGCCTTGCAACCGTGCAACCATTCGTTGATAATACTTGAAAAGCCGATTACAGGATATCGAGGGATCGTTTCAAGGGCATGGAAGAATGGGAATGACTGGGAGGCTGTCCGAGAATATGTAGTCCAGGGCTTCAGCCCTGCTGAAATGCGCAGCCCTGAAGGGCCGCACTACGGATCGAACGAATTCCCGGACAGCCTCCTGGTGTCAGCTTATATTTGTGAAGGATCAAGAAGCGGAGATGAAACTAATCGTGTGGGGTGCTGGAAAGTTCTTTGTTTCAGCCGTCAACAAAAACAAACGAGTGATTGACGCGGTTGTTGACTCGGATGTGAATAAGTGGGGCCAGTGGATTGCCGGATATCGAGTTGAAAGCCCTGGAGACGTGCTCGCCAACTGCTCTCCTTCGGACACTTTGGTGATCATCTTCAGCCCTGTGGCGGTAGATCAAATCAGGCAATCGATCCAAGAGATAGGTCCATTCGCCACGCTGGCATTAGCGGATATCCTCGAAATGGATCGAGCTTTTGGGTTGAGTTCAGCCTCTCGCCATATGGGTTTGGCTGCATGGAAGGAAGCTACCAGAGAATCAGGAATCTATGTGTTTAGACATATGGTGGGAGCAACGCATTACTCTTCATCCAAGGAAATGTTGTTGGACTTGGGAAAAAGGACTGACACTCCCGGGCTTTGGTTGGAGTTTGGTGTTGCCGGCGGCAATTCGATACGAATCCTGGCTTCCACCACTCCTGAAACCATTTACGGCTTTGATAGTTTTGAAGGTCTTCCGGAAGATTGGCGTTTTGACGCGCCAAAGGGCATCTTCTCCACATCTCCGCCGATGGACCTTCCAAGCAACGTGAAGCTTGTTCAAGGTATGTTCGAAACAACTCTTCCCACCTTTCTGATGGAACATAAAGAACCTGTGGCCCTTTTGCACATCGATTCGGATCTATACTCCTCGGCTGCAACGATCTTCGGACATCTGCGAGAGCGTATCGTTCCCGGCACCATCATCATCTTTGACGAATATATCAACTACCCCGAATGGCAACAGCATGAGTACAAAGCCTTTCAAGAGTATGTCTCTTCGCCCGGGGTGGACTACGATTACATTGGCGTTGTCCTTGATGGCGAGCAGGTAGCTGTAAGAATTAAAATGAATCGCCCATGAAGATTTGACAAAATGATCTCTGCTCAGGTGATTTCCCGGAACTTTGCGCCCTCAAGGGTGTGTGAATGGCGAATGGGGCCGGACTTGCCGGACCTTGTCTGCCGATTCTGCGCCTTGTCTCAGAGGTAATTCGATGCAAAACCAAGCCGATCTTCTGGTCGTAACAGCACTTTCTTCTATTGGGGTGTCTTTCCTCTATTGAGGAAACATAACCGCAGGGTCTTAATGTGTCCTCCAAATCTTCATATTGTATCCGACAGGACTTTCAGAGACTGGCGAGACGGCACTATCCAACCTACTGAAAATCCATAGAAAATTAGACTGAGATTTGTAGAACCGAACCGTCTTTTATTTGATGTCCCAGGCTGGCCAGAACTT
>JBEKXG010000365.1:0-5394 GCA_049512295.1 Syntrophobacteraceae bacterium | reverse complement strand
TGTAGAGGAGGCGTTCCTCACGCTCGGAGTGCGTTGGGCTGATCGCCCAGTCGAAAGCGGGGAAAAATACAAGGCCCGTTCTGGTCGTTGATGAGAGCATTTTTTTAGCCTTGAATGGCCTCCGGCAGAAGGCAGTAGTTGAACATGGACTGCGCCAGTTCCCGATACTCCGGGATCAGCCCCGGCCTGGTCTGGACTTTTACGCGAATGTTTCGCCCAGTGGTATAAAAACCCCGGATCATATTAAATTGAATGTCCTCGACAACTTCCATATCCAGTTCGGATTCCGAAGCGCCGGCTTTCAAACATTTTTCCCGAAGCAGGTCAAAGGCGAGGGAGATTGCGCTCTTCAGGTCGAAATCCTTGCCGACCTTGCGGCTGAATCCTTCTTCGGGGGCCAGGGCTACACCTCTTTCGGTATCGGCGAAAAGAGTTACTTCGCTTGTATTTTTGGCCATGGCCGCACCGATAGCGTTAGCCACATTCCATTGGGGAACGGCGCTTGCCCGAAGTCCCGTAAGTTTTGCCAGGCGGGAAGCGAAGAAGGGCGCGGGACCACCGAGCACCAGGATTTCAACAGGCTCGACCTTGTAGCTGGAAAGCAGTTCTCTCACCGTATAGACCGGCTTGCCGTTGATGCCGTCGATCATCTTACGGGCGGCGGAAATTATCTTTTCGCACGACAAATCAAAAATCCGGCAGGCCGCTTCTTCAAGCGTGATCCCGAGTTGCCTGGCAATCGGGAGCAAACCGCGCCGAGATGCTTGTGGGTCCCCGTTCAGCGCCCTTCCGAGAACAAAGAGAGCGTCGGTCGGCGTGGGGCAGGGACCTCCGTAGGCCATCGCCGGACCATGGCGCTCAGGGCCGATCAGAAGCTCGCCGTCCGCCACCCTCACGGCGCTGTCGCCTCCTAGAGCAATCGACCTGGTATTTAGTGAGCGGATGAGTGTCTTGTGCCCTGCGATTTCGCACCCCAGCGGCTCAAGCAGCGGCGTGCCCCGGATGAGTACGGCCATGTCGGTCGTGGTGCCCCCGATGTCCAGGGCGAGAGTGTCTTCGGTGCCGGAGGCAAAGGGCAGAGCACCCATTACGCTTGCCGCAGGGCCGGAGAGGATCGTCTGTCCAGGGACCTCGACGGTGGCTTCGAAACTCATCGTTCCCCCGTCGGCCTTGAGTACGAAGATGGGGATTTCGAGGCCTTTCTTTTTGAGCGAATCCTTGACTGCTTCAAAAAACCGCCTGTGAACAGGCTGGACAGCTGCGTTGAGCCATGTCGTGGCGATTCTGCGCGGGAAATTAAGGTTTGCGGAAATGCGGTGGCCCATAACTATATGGCCGCACGAACCGCGAAAAATCTCAGCCATCATGAGTTCGTGCTTGGGATTTCGCACAGAAAACTTTGACACCACTCCGACCTGGCGGACATCTTCAGCAAGAAATCTTCCCGCTATCTGTTCTATTTCCCGTTCTTGTAAAGGCTGGATCTCTTTGCCGCGGTGGTCGATCGACCCGGACACGCAATGGTAATGGCTGCCGATTCGGAACTGGGCAGGGTCGATGCCTGGTCCGGCCGATACAACTACGCCGGTCCTCGGGAGCTTTCCTTCAGCAATGGCATTGGTGGTAAGCGTAGTGCTCAGGACCGCGCGGCGGATTGCTCCCGGCGGAACATCTCTGGTCACCTGGTCCAGAGCGGTCCATACACAATCAAAGAGATTGGAATGATCGGTCGGGACCTTGACCTGACGTAAAATACGGTCCTCTCCGATCAACACGGCGTCTGTGTGAGTCCCTCCCACGTCGAGACCGATTATCATTGTTGCTCCCCTGAACGCGCGCTTCCGCTTGAAAAATGACTGTAAAACCCGCGCAAATAGAACTGGTGCCTGCGAATCAGCATGGGCCTGTTTTCAGGCAGAAATGCTATCGGAAAGGGCCGGGGCTGTCAAATGTAAGTGTAGGGAAACGATGGGTTTAGGCAAAAAGAAGCGATTTGCAGGGCTAAAAGCCGGCGAACAGCTCCACACAGATGTAATCATAACACCCGACCCCGAGATGGTTGAAGCGCCGGTCCAAGATGTTTTTACGGTGGGTGGGGCTTTTCATGAGGGCCCTGTGAATATTCTCCGGGGTATCGACGCCTTTTGTCAGGTTCTCGCCTGCCGGCACTTTAGACCCTCTACGCTTGGCGGGAACACATTGGCTGACCGTCTTCCAAACCGGGTTCTTGCCCGTTTTCGGGTCTTCGTGGTCAAAATAGTGCTGGGACACCATTCGCTTGGCGCGCATGCGAGCCTTTGCGGCAAGGCAACTGTCCCATCGAAGCGCCCGGTTTTCTTTCTTTGCCAGCTCGTAGAGCCTCGTGGCCATTTCCGTCTCTGAGGAGTCCGCCCGTGCGGCCTGCTTGGCTTGAGGAAATACGGGAAGAGGTCTCGACTGCTGGGCAAAGGAAGGCGAACTCAGCGCCCAAATGAATAGAATAAATATAATGGATATCGTGCTTTTCATCCGCTTGCCTCCCGGAGCCCGGCTTACCCCCTCCCGAAATCTTTTTACGCGAAGGAAGGCGAATTAAATACCCTGAAAGCCGTTCAATTTAAAGCCAAATCTTTTACGGACGTATGTGTCCGGATTGTTTCCCGAAGGCGCCCGAACGTCAGCATAGTCTGTTCAGTGCGCTTTTCACGGCGTCGAATCCCTGCTCGATTTCATCCATCGAGAGCGCATAGGAGAACCTGGCGCAATTGTCTTCGCCGAAGGCGCTCCCCGGCACCACCGCTACGTGCGCCTTCTCCATCAGGTAGTCGGCGAGATCGAGCGATCCGTTTATCGTTCGTCCTCCGGACCTTTTCCCGAAGTAAGCGCTGAAGTTGGGGAAAACGTAGAATGCGCCGTCGGGCTCAGGGCAGGTTACGCCCGGCAGGTCGAAAATACGCTCCAGCACGCGTTTACACCGGTTCTCAAAGATTTGCGCCATTTCCCTGACCGGCTTCTGATCGCCCGTGAGCGCCTCGACGCTTGCCCACTGGGAGAT
Organism: Syntrophobacteraceae bacterium; assembly: GCA_049512295.1. Lineage (GTDB taxonomy): Bacteria > Desulfobacterota > Syntrophobacteria > Syntrophobacterales > Syntrophobacteraceae > SbD1. Next base: position 2,360 of record JBEKXG010000365.1, on the reverse strand, counting down.
AGAGGTCGCATTGCTGGTAACCTGGCTCTGGAAATCTGTCGCAGCCTTTATTACCACCGGGTCGCCTATCAGGTAGCCTATTCGCCACCCGGTCATACGATAGCTTTTGCTCACGCCGTTTATGATGAAAAGACGGTTGCGCAGCTTTTCTTCGACCATCCCAAGGTTGACCCATTTGCGGCCGCCGAAAAGAATACGGTAATAGATGTCATCGCTTGCGATCAGCACGTTTTCATGGCGCAGAAGCACTTCGGCCAAGGCTCGCAGCTCATCGGGGCCATAGTATTTCCCGGTTGGATTCGACGGACTGTTCAGAATCAGAAGCCGCGTGTTCGGGGTGATGGCCCTCTCGAGGGTTTCAGGCCGGAGTATGAATCCGTCTTTTTCCGGGCAGTTTGCTATGACCGATTTGGCATTGGTCAGATCGACCATGTCCGGATAACTTACCCAGTAAGGCGAAGGGATGATGACTTCATCTCCGGGATCGAGCAGGGTCATGAACAGGTTGTAGAGAGCATGTTTTCCGCCGCAGGAGATCAGAACGTTTTCCCGCCCATAGGAGAGGCCGTAGTCGGCTTTGATGGTACGGCAGACAGAGTCCTTCAACTCATCTATCCCTCCGACCGCCGTATATCGGGTCTGACCGCTGTGGATGCTTTCAATCGCGGCGTCACGGATGTTCTGAGGAGTATCGAAATCAGGTTCCCCAACCCCGAAATTAATTATACTAACGCCGCTTCGCTTGAGTGCTTTGGCTTTGGCGTTGATTGACAGAGTCGCTGAGGGTTTAATCCGGCCGATTCTTCTGGATATTTTCATTATTATTGCCTCTGCTTAGATTATCTTGGGTTCCCCTGGTAATTCACAGACACGAGATATAGACCATGTCCCGGAGCGGTAATTCCAGCTTGCTTGCGGTCTCCGCTCCTGATAATGCGTTCAAAATCGTACGCCGTGTGCTTTCCCTTCCCGACCTCAACTATCGTACCCGTCAGGTTCCTGACCATGCGCCGCAGGAAGCCGTTCGCCTCGTATGTGAACTTCAGCAGGTCGGGCCGAGGGCGCTCCAACGCGGCCCTGAGCATGTACCGCTCTGTCGAGGATACCGGGGACCCCGAGGCCGTAAAGGCGGAGAAGTCGTTGCGGCCGCAAATCCTTTTCAGGCACTCTTCCATCGGCGCCGGGGCAAGAGGCCGGCGGACGTGCCAGGCGTAATTGCGCAGCAGAGCAGAAGGGACCGGACGGTTTAGTATATGATATTCGTACACTTTGCTCACGGCTGAAAAACGGGCGTGGAAAGACCCGTCCACCTCTTCGGCCCTCAGTACGACGATGTCGTCCGGAAGAAGGCTGTTGAGCCCCCTCAGGATCTCATCAGGCTTGAGGCTTGTCCGTGTATGGAAATTAACCACCTGTCCCTTTGCATGTACTCCGGCGTCAGTTCGGCCGGAGGCGTGAATACCCACCCCTTTCCCGAGCATGACTCCCAGGCGCGATTCGATAACTTCCTGGATGGAGAGTGGTCCGGCCTGCCGTTGCCATCCATGATATCCGGAGCCGTCGTATTCAAGAACGAGCTTTATGTTGCGCCGAATTTGAGGATCATGCTCATTCATGTCAAAACCTGATGCTCTCACGGCTGCCAGGGCGCCTCTTTGAGCCCGGCGTCCTCCGGTAAGCCGCACATGATGTTCATGTTACAGACGGCTTGGCCGGATGCGCCCCTGGTGAGATTGTCAATGACGGAGATTACGATCAGCCGTCGAGTCCGCTCATCGACCCGCCAGCCGAGGTCGCAGTAGTTGCTGCCCCTCACCTGAAGCGACACGGGCAGATCTCCTCGATTGCCGAGGCGAACGAAAAGCGCATCCCTGTAGTAGTCGCGGAAGGCTTCCTCCACCTCGGCGTCCCCGACTCCGTGTTTCAAATTGGAGTAAACCGTGCTGAGAATGCCGCGGCTCATCGGTACAAGATGCGGGGTGAAATTGACCGTCACCGGTCTTCCGGCAAGAACGCTCAGCTCCTGTTCGATTTCGGGCGTGTGGCGGTGCTCGGACACCTTGTAAGCTTTAAAGCCTTCGTTTACCTCGCAGAAGTGCACGCCCAGCGATAGGCCTCGCCCGGCGCCGGACACTCCCGATTTGGAATCTGCAATTATCGTTTCGGGATCAATGAGCCCGCGCCAAAGCAGCGGCGCTACGGCCAGAATAACGCTCGTCGGGTAGCAGCCCGGATTTGCCACAAGGCGAGCGGTGCGGATTTTTTCGCGATATAGCTCGGGGAGGCCGTAGACGGCCTCCTTTAGAAGCTCCGGAGTCCTGTGTGTCGAGTACCACTTCCCGTAGACCTCAGGGTCCCTG
>JBEKXG010000364.1:0-5426 GCA_049512295.1 Syntrophobacteraceae bacterium | reverse complement strand
GGGTGCAAGCCTGCACTCTAGCCCTCGGAGGCGTGCAATGCCGCAACTTCGACCCGGAGGAAATAGATAGAAACGGGCTTTACTGCCCTGATGCCGAAGCAGCGGAAAAGATGCTGGATCGCATCAAGGAACTCCTGGCCGCCGGGGATTCGGCGGGTGGGACCGTCGAAATCCGCGCCAAAGGGTGCCCTCCCGGTCTTGGCGAGCCGGTATTCGACAAGCTGGACGCCCGGCTTGCGGCTGCAATCATGTCGATAGGCGCCGTCAAAGGGGTTGAAATAGGTGAAGGATTCAGGGCAGCGGAGATGCTCGGCAGCCAGAACAACGATCCGATAACGCCGGAGGGCTACGAATCAAATCACGCAGGCGGGATTCTGGGCGGAATCTCCACAGGCATGGACATCATAATCAGGGCCGCAGTAAAGCCGATCCCGTCGATCTCGAAGCCCCAGCGCACGGTGGACTCCAGCGGTAAACCCGCACAAATCAGTGTAAAGGGCCGTCACGACATTTCCGCCATTCCAAGGATCATCCCGGTCCTGGAAGCCATGACCCTGCTGGTGCTGGCCGATTTTATGCTTCATCCGCAGCCGGGGCTGGGATTTGGATAGAATCTTGGAAGGGCGGCAGGCAAGGGTTTACCAACGAGTTTGGCCGCTCCCGATTGTCATCTACAGCTTTGAAAGTGAGAGACGCCCCCTAACCTGGAGATATTGCCTCAACAGGAACAACCTCAACCTCCATACGGTCCTGTCCGCGAATGATGGTGAGCTTTACCGGATTTCCGACGGGCCACTCGGCAAGGAACCTGTGAATGTGATCCACGCTGGCCGCCTCACGCCCATCAATCGCTACGATGACATCGCCCTCTCGAACGCCGCCGTGCGAGGCAGGGCTTTGCGGCGCGACCGCCACGACCTCGACGCCGGAGTCTGCCCCCAGCCCATAAAAACGCACCAGACGCCGTGAAAGCGGACGCTGCTGGGCGCTTATCCCGATGTGCCCGCGCCTCACTTTTCCGAGCGTCAGCAACTGAGGCACCACCCATTTTGCCGTATCGGAAGGGATGGAGAAGCCTATCCCCTGGGCCATAACTATTATTGCGGTATTGATCCCGACGATCCGTCCTCTGGAATCGACGAGCGGGCCGCCCGAATTGCCCGGATTGAGCGGCGCCGTATGCTGGATGATGTTCTCTATCAGCCGTCCGTCAGCGCTCCTGAGAGCCCGGCCAAGTGCGCTGACGACACCTGTGGAAACCGTTGACTGGAAGCCGAAGGGGTTTCCTATGGCGATCACGAGTTGCCCCACATGCAGGGCCGATGAGTCTCCCATTGAGGCATAGGGCAGGGCCGATCCGCCGGCTCTTATCAGAGCAAGGTCTGTGGCAGGATCGGCGCCGACCAGCGCAGCATCGAAGCTTGTTCCGTCCTGAAGAGTTGCGGTCAAGCTCTTTGAACCTCGAACCACATGATCGTTGGTGAGAATGTAGCCATCCGGAGTTATGATCACACCGGAGCCTGATCCCGCTTGCCCCGGTTTTCCCCCTGCCTGCGCGCTTTTTGCCAGGATACCGACTACCGCCGGTCCTACTGCGTCTGCTACTGTTATGACAGCCCTTGAATAGGCGTCAAGCAGTTCGACATCCTGATTCCCTTCGGCGCTAACCTCACAGCGGTGAAGCGACTCCCTGGGCTCTGCCTCTCCCTTTATCAGATTCAAAGCGCGCTGCAAGTGATCCACTTCCATTTGTGCTCCTCTCCCTTTTAAGGACATCTCTTGATGAAGGCCGGGCTTGCCTCCGGAACGCCGAACAGGCGGAAGGTCCCCCGCTTCAGGGCGCCTGTTCAGGGGAGCCCAAAAACCCCACTCCCTGCTGTTCCTCGCCGCTTAGATAGACGTGAAGATATTGTCCCTGCGCGCAGGACGGGACGTCTATGACCCGCGCAATTCCATATGTTTGAAGCTCCGGGTCGAGCGAGACGAGGGCGTTGGGACACTGGTGGAAAAACTCCTCCCTGAACACCGACCCCGGGCTGTCAGGGTAAATCGCCAGCGGGACGATGTTTGCTTCGACCAGATCGTTGAAAAAATGGGTGCCGAAGGATGGCTCCGGGACGACCCCAAGCTCTCTCATGGCTATTTCGCCCAGGACCCTCGTGTGGTTGAAATCTTCATACCCCACTTTGACGCCCATTTTTACGTCGTTGGTTCCCCACCTCCCGGGTCCGAAAAGCGCGTAAACCTTGTTTTCGAGCAGGCGATTTATTCTTCTCACCATGCGCCCCGCCGCAAGCCGCTCCTCCAATGTCGGGAGCCCGGCATAGACCCTGGGATCGATGTAGACGATATATTCGATATTCCTGACCACGCTGCTGAACAGGACACTGCCGCAGGTAAAAAGAACTTTTTCGGGCGCAATGTCCTTCGGGATGACCACTTTTTCCACAAGCCGGCTAGCGGCCAATGCGCGGCACTGCAGAATATAGAGTTTGCCGTCGTCCCATGCGAATTCGACTTCTACCGGCCGACCGTATGCTTTCTCCAGCCGGCGCAGGATTTCTTTCATGAGGTGCGCCACGGGCGTTTTGGAAAGAAGGTTGTCGAAAGTTATACAGGCGCGCGCCGTGTCGATTTCCTGGTTTTTGAAAAGGGGCGCCGAAAGATGCCCCTCATCATCGACAGAGACAGCGTAATAGATGTCGGGATGAGCGATTGTGCGGAAGAGGTCTGCGGCCGGGACGGTCATGACTGAACTTGATTTCACGTCGAGAACGTCAACAAACTTCTGAGAATACTTCTTTATTTCTTCGGCGCCCGCTTCCGGGCGAAGAAGCGGATGGCTGAGGGGGACCATCCTGGGATAATCAGGCCCGATGCGGTCAACAGCGCGCGTGCCGAGCCCGAAGACCATCCTGAGCAACCCGTCCGCCCTGACTATCCGTGGGGTCCAGGCGTACATATTCTGCGAGAAGGCAACTCCTGCCGCTGCCGGGAAGAAATAATTTTCGAACCGCCTCCCGACCACCTTCTGAACGAGAACGCTCATTCGTTCATCGAAGTCGAGCAGGTCATGGTCGCGGCGGTAAAGAATGGCCCTCGGGCTGAAGACACTGGTGAGCACTTGTTTCAACGCGAGTGTGAATTCGTTGAGCCGGGTTTCGATATCGCCCTGATTTGCTATGAAAACCGAGTCGTACTTCCCCGAAAAAGTATATCCGACGTTGTCCTCGAGCAGGCTCGACGAGCGGATTATGAGTGGATGTTGCCCTATCTTAACCAGAAAATCCCTGAACTGTATTATCACGTCGGGCGGGAAAGCGGCCTTGCGGATTGTTTGCGATATCTGGCCGAATTCCTCCTCGATTGTTTCCCGGCTTTCATACTTTTGAGAGTGAAGTGAAAAAAGGTTGTTCGAGTCGAGAAAATCCGTCAGAAAACCCGAACTGAAGTAATGCGACTCGGGGATCCTGACGTATTTTTCGAGTTCCGGGTCCCTTGGTCCAAGCAGCGGCAAAATGATCTTATAGGCCAGAAACATGCCTGCCGATTTGCCGCCGATCCGCCCGCCGCGCCTTGGGTCCCAGATAATGTGGTCCATCAGTTCGTCCATATCCCGGATCGTGATATGGTTCTTGGCGACCCCCAGGAAGGTGAGCTGATCGGAAATGAAACGGCCGATCAGGCCGACACGCACGCCTATTGCCTCGCCCGGGGTTATGTACAGACTGCCCTTGGGGATTGCGCAAAACTCTCTTACGGCTTCGCGTATCCGGCTGGAGCTAACCCCTTCCGAGTTCATGATCTTGTTGAGATTTTCGAAAGCCTCGCGTTTTCTGGCAAGATTGATATAGTTCTCGATATCCTCCCATGTAAAATGCCGGGCAAAATATATATCGGTAAGTATATCTATGAACTCGCCGACTGTCTGCTCCGTTACGGGCTCGCCAAGCGCCTCCAGTTGCCCTATCGCATCGTGCCGGATCGAGTCCGTGCACACGATCCCGCGGTCGCAGAGCGCGGAGACGAACAGCCTGCGAATCTCACCCAGAAGATGGTGAAACTGCAACATTTTGCGATAGAGCCGGTATGCGCGAACCAGGTCCGCTGAGCATATCTCAGCCGCGGTGAAGTATGCTTTGCCGTTTTGGTCCATCGAAACTCCGGGGTCTAGAAAGTCCAGCGGTACTATCGCGTATGAATCATCGACGGGACGCTACACCCATCCGCGCAGCTTACAGGCTTCGGCCACTCGAGCAATTGCAACCAGATAGGCGGCTTCCCTGAGATTTATCCTGTTGCGCCGGCTCATGTCGTACACGCCCGCAAAGGCCTGGGTCATCCTCTTGTCAAGCCTCCAGTGAACCTCCTGAAGCTCCCAGTAGAAGTTGTAGGCATTCTGGACCTGCTCGAAATAAGATACGGTCACTCCTCCGGCGTTGGCAATGAAGTCGGGCAATACAATTATACCCTTGTCGTCGAGAATGCGGTCGGCTTCGGGCGTAGTCGGGCCGTTTGCCAGTTCGCAGCATATCCTGCACTTGAGATTTTCCGCGTTGTCGGCGCGAATGACGTTTTCGAGAGCTGCCGGGAAAAGGACCGTCACCGGAAGTCCAAGAAGGTCCTCGTTAGTTATTTCTTCGGCCTCCGGGAAGCCTGAGACCCCCCCGGTTTTTATCTTGTGATCGACCAGGGCCGCTGCGCTGATTCCATTGGGGTTGTAGACGCCTCCCTTGGAATCGGAAGCCGCGACGAGCTTCAGGCGCAGTATCTCCTCGCCCAGAAGAGCGGCGTTCTGACCCGCGTTTCCAAACCCCTGGACGGCCATTGGGGCGCCTTCCAAACGGACAGCGCCAACCGCAGCGGCTTCCCGCGTGACGTAGATGCCGCCTCGGGCCGTGGCGTCCCCCCGGCCCTTTGACCCACCCAGAGCTATCGGTTTGCCGGTTATGACTCCGGGATGATTTTCCCCGATGATCGTTTCATATTCGTCCATCATCCAGGCCATGATCTGCGGCGTTGTGTATACGTCAGGGGCCGGAACATCCTTTGTCACCCCGAGGGACCTGGCCATCGCGCGCATATAGGCCCTGGCCAGACGCTCTTTCTCGGTTTCCGAGAGCTCCTTCGGATTGCAGACAACGCCTCCCTTGCCCCCCCCCAGCGGCAGATCTACAACGGAAGTCTTCCACGTCATCCAGGCGGCAAGCGCCCGTACCGTGTCCACTGTTTCCAGAGGGTGCCACCTTACGCCGCCTTTGGCCGGACCGCGTGCGGTATTGTACTGGATTCTGAATGCATGAAATATCCTGGTTGAACCATCATCCATTTTAACGGGCAGGGTCGCCTTGATCTCCTTCATAGGCCACCGGAGCAATTCGTGAGTTGCCTTGTCGAGCTCCAGTTTTTCAGCCGCCTTATCTATC
>JBEKXG010000363.1:0-5430 GCA_049512295.1 Syntrophobacteraceae bacterium | reverse complement strand
ATCGTTTTATTAGCAGCGGGTACGCCGTAGGCGTAGCCGCAAGCCCCTTCAGAATTCTTCCTCGCCTTCGGTGAGGCCGAGGTTCGGCAAGGCGAGTTGATACATGGGACGGCCCTTATTTTATACTATTTATGTTTTTTATGCTTTTACTTAGTAAGTCTATCTTAGGAGGATAAAGAGGCGAATCGGGTAAAGGTTCGAAAACGGAATGACGGGCATTTGGCGGGACGCGCAGCTACTCGAGAGCAGGGGGTTCCATATTTCGAGGCAAGGGCCGGGGGGATAGAAAACGATGCGGGCGGCTGATTCTCTTCCATCCGCCCGCTTATCATGATGGGGATGTCACCGCGTCTCCGTGACGCGGTGACACGGAGACACGGGACACCAACTCCCTTATTTTGAGCCTTTGACAGGTTTCAGGGGCTTGCCGCAACCGCATTCCCCGGGTTTTTGGCTGACAGTGTCGCAACCGCAGCCGGCGCCGCAGCCGCAGACGTACTTCCCGGTCGTCTTAAAGACCATCTTCTTGCCGTCTACGGTCACGAAGGCCTTACCTTTTGATACTTTGTCAATTGTCGTTTTGACCAGGTCTTTTCCGCACCCACATTTACCCGCTTTTTTCGACATGGTAAGACAGGGGCAGCCATCGCACCCACAGACGTAAACTTCGTCACCCTTCTTGAATACGATCTTGGCGTCGGCAACCACAGAGCCGATGAAAACCAGCGCGAAAACCACGGCACATGACAATACAAACAACCGCTTCATGTTCCCCTCCCTTGGTATTGAATTGTTCACATCCGTTTACAAACAGACAAATCCGATGTTATCATCATACTTTATTTTTTCTCCTCGCACCACTTTCGGATAGTCTTCCGATCATAGAATTTTGAGGTTTAATGGAACTTCCTCTGATGGGTCCTGTCTAAAATATTAAGGGGAAACGCCGGATTCCATCGGCACAGGCCATGGCGAAAGAAGAAGACAGAACGGATATTGCCGCCTTTCTATCGGGGGACCGCGAGGGCATGGACAGGCTGGTATTGCGGCACAAGGACCGCATATTCAACCTGTGCTACAGGCTGCTCGGCGAATACAGCGAGGCGGAAGAGTGCGCGCAGGAGACTTTCATAAAAGTGTTCCGGTCGATCAAGGGCTACAGGTTTGAGTCGAGCTTTTCGACCTGGCTCTACACCATTGCGGTAAACACGTGCAAGAACAGGCGCAACTCCGCCGAGCACCGCTTTTGGAAGAGGATTTCGAGGTTTGGAAAAAATCCGCGGGAGGAAGAAGGACCCGAGGACTTTGAGATCGAGGACCCGTCGCCATCACCTTTGGCCCGGATGACGGAGAAGGAGAAGGAGATCATGCTTCAAGCCGCTATCGATTCCCTCTCTCACGACCATAGGACCGTCATTGTCCTGCGTCATGTCGAGGAACTCTCGTATGAAGAAATATCCAGAATTACCGGATATAATCCAGGGACCCTGAAGTCGAAGCTCGCGCGCGCGCGACTGCTCCTCCAAAAGAAGCTTCAGGGAGTCGAAGAGAGGTAATTCCTATGGAATGCTCTCAGGTTAGGGCCATTCTTTTTGAAAATGCCGATACGCAAATCCCGAGCGAATTTCGGAAGGGCGTGGAGGCGCATCTGGCCGTGTGCAGGCCGTGCGCAATGCAGTTGGAAGCTCTGAGAGAGCAATCGCACGCCCTTGGAAACCTGCCGAAGGTGGAAGCGCCAAGAGACTTTCTCGAGCAAGTTCGAAGCCGTGTGGAAAAGCCTTCCGTCCTCTCGATGTTTAAGCAGGGGCTGCCGGTCTTGTTCGCGGGAAAGCATTTTTTTCGACTGGCGGGGGCTGCGGCCGCTGCAGCGCTGCTGATCGTGACGGTTCAGGTAGCTCTAAGGGATGGAGGCCGGCAGGCGTCGCTCCCGCCGGCGCCTTCCTCGGTTGAATCACCCCCATCGGTTGGATCGCCTCCTTCTGTCGAAGCTCCTCAAGCTGCTCCTGCCTCGCCCCGATCGGTTGAATCGCCCGCTTCGGTTGTACCGCCCCCCGCGCATCGTTCTGTGGAAGCGCCAGCAGCCTCGCCTGGAAGGCCTGAATCTTTACACGATATCCGAAAGCAGAATGGAACAGCTTTCAGCAGGGCCGCCTCGCCCGCACCCGAACTTCACCGTCACGCCGGCGTTGAAGAGCAATCGGTGGCGCTTACCGTAAAGCCGCCTCGATCTTCCGCCAGGGGAAAAACTCGCGGCGGCTCATTTAAGCCGGAAACCTTTTCAGCCTCGAGTCCGAGTGCGGCAGGCATGCGCACGCAAGGCGACAGTTTCAAGCAGCATGTGTCAACAGGAGGCGGGGGATCCGCAGAAGTGGCAGAGGGGATCCCGCCTTCGGCGCAAAAAATTTCCTCCGACGTCATACGACTGATCGAGCGGGCAAGCGGGAAGATTTTGAGTGCCGGCCCGGCCCGGGGTGAGAACCAGCCCGAGACTCTACTGGCCGAGATGCCCGCCGCGAACTATCCCTCATTTCTTGACCAATTGCGTCAACTGGGTGAAGTCGAGTCCAAGGGGAACGAAGAATTCCACCCCGTCCCCGATGGGAAAGTCAGGCTGTCAGTCAGTTTCGATACTCGTGAGTAAAATCGAATCGAGAGGTATTGGCAGCTCTCGGGAATCTTCCTGCCAGCGGTCAGGGACAAGAGGGCCGATAGCTTCTCTCCAGTTTTGAAGCAGTCTTGTCAAGTTTCCGATCCAGAGTCCACAGCGGGACCTCAGTCAAGATGGCCGAAGCAAGCAAATGCATATCAATGTAGCCTAAACCCTTTCCCATGAGTCTGCGAGTTTCTATTAACTCCATCACTTCGTCATGTTCCGCAAGGACCCCCGTGGGCAATGTCTGCAGAAGAGAAAGTATTTCGAACCGGTTCTTGAGGTTCCCGCACGCAAGTTCTCCGATGATGAACGGATGGCCTACAACACGGCCTTCGTTCAGCAACGTTTCAAGTCCAACGGCCCCACCCCGAAAATGCGCCACCCACACTGAAGTGTCAACAAGAACCATTTTGCGTGTCCCGTACTCTTCTGCGAGGTATCATCTCCAATTTCTTTTCAGTTCCGCCCAATTTGGCAAGCCTCCTGCTGCTCTCCCTCGCTATGAGCGCTTCGAGGCCGAGTCTGACGAGAGAAGTTTTCTCCTTAATGCCGGTCAACTTTGCAGCCTTGTCGAGCAATTCATCTTCTATGTTCAGAGTTGTTCTCATGAAACCCCTCCTGAAATAATATGCATTATTATATGTATTAATATGCACAATCCGTATAGATCTGTCAAGAAGAAAAAAAGGGTGCCTGCGGCGTCTGTTACGCCTGCCCAGACTCTTTTTCCTTCTTCGCGCCTTCGCGGCTTCGCGTGAAAAATTTTTATGAACGAAGAGTTTGTGGTATCATCCTCCACAAGGCGGGGGAATGATTCCCCTCAATCTCCAGGCTCCGCGAGGCGCTTATCTTAGAACCGGGAAGAGGTGGAATATGGCGACGTTCAAGTGCGGTACATGTGGATTTGAAAAGGATGCTCGATGCAAACCTCAAAAATGTCCGCAATGCGGTTAGAAGAAGACCTTCGAAAAGACGGAGAGTGAGAGGAAGGGTTAATGTAACGGAAGACGGTTGCCGGAAGACGCAAGCCGGATAACAGATGCCGGAGATTTTCCGATCTCCGGTCTCTGCCCTCCGCACAGCAGCCGGTTGTCAGGCTTTGTCGATCTCAATCGGGTTACAATTCCCATTCAAACCAATTTATGATGGAGGGACAGTTCAGCTCGGGCAATAACGGCATGGAGCGGGTTCGATGGAAGACGGCGGTAGAATTCATCAAACGGGACTGCGCAAGCTCCAGGAGCGGGCCGACAAGTTTCAGAGTATTTTCGAGAACTCGACCCTGGGTATCTTCCAGTCTTCACTGAGGGGGCGTTTCCTTCTGGTTAATCCGGCTTTTGCCAGAATTCTCGGCTACGATTCCCCGCAAGACCTCAAGAAATCGATCAAGAACATCGAACACCAATTCTACCACGATCCGGGGCGAAGGTCTGAGATTCTTTCGGCAGTCCAGGCAAAGGAAGGGATATCCAAGTTCGAAACGGATTTATGCCGCAAGGACGGCAGTCTTATTACCTGCTCGATGAGCATTCGGGCAATCAGGGGCGACGAGGGCAAAGTCATCCATATGGATGGCTTTATAGAAGACGTAACGGAGGCAAGGCTTCGGGAAAAGCACCTCAAGGAACGCTCCGAAAACCTGAGCAGAGAAGTTCAGCATCTTCGCGCCTCATTCCGGGACCGCTACCGGTTCAGGAATATCATCGGGAAAAGTGCGGTGATGCAGGTGATCTATGAGGATATGCTCGGGGCGGCGAGTTCGGACTCCAGTGTCATTGTCTACGGTGAATCGGGGACCGGGAAGGAACTGGTCGCCCGCGGCATCCACGAACTCAGCCGCAGGCGGGCCTTCGAGTTTGTGCCGGTCAACTGCGGAGCCATACCCGAACATTTGTTGGAAAGTGAATTCTTCGGGCACAAGAAAGGCGCCTTTACCGGCGCTGACGCGGATTCCCGCGGGTACCTGGATCGCGCCAACGGAGGAACTCTTTTTCTCGATGAAGTCGCAGAATTGCGCCTGGACATGCAGGTCAAACTTCTGCGGGCAATCGACGACGGCGCATACTTTCCCGTCGGGGACAGCAAGGCCAGGAAGTCGGATTTTCGGCTTATCACGGCCACCAACCGCAATCTCAGGGAAATGGTTAAAGCCGGCAAAATTCGAGAGGACTTCTTCTTTCGAGTCGACGTCGTCCCGATCGATCTACCCCCGCTGAGAATGCGCCGTGAGGACATACCGCTGCTGATAGATCATTTCTTGCGCGAGATCACCAAAAGTGAAAATCCTCCGGTCCTGCCCGGCCCGGTTCTGGAAGCCCTCTACAAGTACGATTACCCGGGCAACATCCGTGAATTACAAAACATTTTGCAGCGCTACCTGGCGATCAGGAAGCTTGATTTCGTCGGATTCTTCGCTGAAGAGCACGGACTGCGCCCTTCCCCGAGCGCCTATGAAGGCATGCCGTTGCAGGAAAGCGTCACCGAATATGAAAGAAGCACAATTGAAAGGTGCCTCGCCTTTCACCAATGGAATAGAAGCCGCACAGCCAGGGTGCTTGGGATAAACCGAAAGACCCTGTACAGCAAGATGAAAGCATATGGACTAATTGTGCCTCACAGCGGGGCTAAATAACCCCACTTCATAACTTCAATATATCCAGTAACTTATTGCGATTCCACCGATTCCATCCATGATATTGGGGCCATTTCGCGACATCTGCTTGCTACTTTGCATTGCCTCCTCAAATTTTTCCCCCAAATAACAACTAGTTAATCGA
>JBEKXG010000362.1:0-5431 GCA_049512295.1 Syntrophobacteraceae bacterium | reverse complement strand
CGCCAGGGACAAATGGCGCAATACACCGGTCCTGGCGCTCTACTGCAATCTTCGGGGCATACTGGAAAAAGGCGAACCCAGCTCACGGGTCATCTCCGAACGGGCGGCCAGGGTGAAAAAGCAGATCGAGACCCGCGTTTCCGATCTTCTGAGTCCCGGCGAGGTGGAGACCTATTTTTCACAGCTCGCCCCGAGGTATTTAATTTCCATATCTCCCGAGGAGATAGTGAAGCACATCCAGTTGAGCCGCAGGCTCCGGGAAACCGAAGGGTCTTTCATCTGGGAGGTTTCCTCCGGGCGCGAAACCGCAGAGATTACATTTATGAGCTATGACAAGCCGGGGCTTCTCGCAAAATCGGCCGGAATCATGACGCTCCACGAACTCAACATCATCAGCGCCCAGGCATTTACGATGAACAACGAAATTACCCTGCTCATCTTTGAGTGCCGGCTTCCGGAGGGCGGGACGGCAACGGACTGGGAGGCGATGAGGAAGGACATGGACCGCCTGCTCAAGGGCAAGCTGGCCCTTGACTTCCGGATAGCCGCGCGTTCGGCGGGAAGACAACGGCCAAAAGCGCTGCGGGCCGAGCCGAGCGAGATCGTTATCGATAATGAATCCTCGGCCGTGTACACCATCCTGGAAGTATATACGGCGGACCGGATAGGACTTCTCTATACTATCACCAGGACTTTGCACGAACTGCAGATCCCGATATCCGTGGCCAAAATCACGACCAAGAGCGACCGGGCGGCTGACGCTTTTTATATCAGGAATGAGAAGCGTGAGAAGGTGACGGACCCGGAGCAAATCGAGGAAATAAAGAAGGCCCTTCGCTTCTGCCTGGATGGACGGTCGGAGTGGGAATAGCGTTGAGAAGGCGTCCCGCGAACGCCCACCGCGATTGACTTCCGACTAAAGTCGGTGAGCGGAATGACCATATTAGACACGCCAAGCGTGACGCCTTACGCCCTGCGGGATTTACGCATATTAAGGGACGCCAAAGCGGAGCACGTTAGCTTCTAGCGTGCGCAGCTTTTCGCGAAGCGGGCTTTTGCCATCGTTAACCGCATCACTTTTTGAAGCAATCGAATCACGAGGATGGTTAATAAAGAGAGTGGGCGTTTGTCCCTTCTTGAGTGTAGTTAGTAAGTCTATCCCACGAGGGGAATGCAAAACGCTTTGTAAAGGCTTATAGTAATTGCAGGGTGAGAACGTTTGCCGGATTTTCTTCCGGGTCAAAAGAATCGAGGTGATCCAATGAACTCCATACTGCTTGAAAAAGACCCTCCGCTTGGCTGGCTAACTCTTAACCGGCCCGAAACCAGGAATGCGCTTTCGCTGGAGATGATCAACTCTATCCGGGACGCCCTTGACAAGGTTGCGGAAGATCGGGAGATATCCATCCTCATTATTCGGGCAAACGGACAGGTGTTCAGCGCAGGCCACGACATTCGGGAAATGACGCGAAAGCATGCCAACCTGGGCGAACTGCGGGAAATCTTCACCAAGTGCAACAAGATGATGCTCAAGCTCCATGAACTGCCTCAGCCCGTAATAGCCCAGGTGCATGGGGTCGCAACGGCCGCCGGATGCCAGCTCGTCGCAGCATGCGACCTGGCCGTCGCCGAGACCGGAGCTCGCTTCTCCACCCCTGGAGTGAAGATAGGTCTTTTCTGCACCACTCCAATGATCCCTCTGGTCCGTGTAGTCGGCAGGCGGCGCGCCATGGACATGCTGCTCAGCGGCCGGTTCGTTTCCGCAGAAGAAGCGTTGCAGTTCGGCCTGGTGAACAGGGTCGTCCCGCCCGAAAAACTCGCCGAAGAAACCCGCAACTGGGCTATGGAACTGGCGCAGGCAAGTCCGTTTGTCCTCAGCCTCGGAAAGAACGCCTTCTACTCCCAGGTGGACCTCGACGAAAGGTCCGCTTACGACTACGCCAAAGAAGTCATTTCGATGAATTGTATGGCGGAAGACGCCTTCGAAGGGATGAGCGCATTTATCGAAAAGAGAAAGCCGGTGTGGAAAAACAAAGCCGGCGGCTGTGCGATCCCTTAGCCGTTTCGTTTCATTAAGCTTCCAGCTAAAAGCGTAAAGGCCACTGGACCTAGTTCGTATTCCGGGCGCTCGGCTCAAGGAACTACCGGTTATTCTTCATGGGGCAAGGCGATCACGCGAAAAATTCGCCCCGTCCGCCTATTCGGGACATGCTGCTCCATTATCGATCCACTCTTTCATATCCTTCACGAATTCTTCGTGCGACATGGCCACAGGAGTTCTGCCTTCTCCCGGATTCCACCCCCATAGGACAACCGGACCGGTTTCGACGTGCTCAAGCACTTCTTCCGGACTCCTGTTACCGTTCCGAGCAGGGTCCTTGAGGTGCTCGCATATCTCTCGGGGCGTGACCCCTTCGAACACCATCGGCATATCTTCGGGCGGAAGCTGCCATCCCGGGCCGCCAGGCGGCATATGCGCCCCCGGCAAATTCCTGTCCTGGTGACATGTGCCGCACCACAGCCCGTTTTTCCCGATACCTTCCGGCCCGCGCACTACGTGCATAGCATGAGGATGACTGTCATCTCCCTGAAGTGGACTATCACCTTTGGGGTGGCAATTGACGCACCTGGGGTGCGTCAGCACCTTCGAAGCCTTGACAAAGGCCTCAGCCGACACTGCAGGATTAGCCTCTGTCCGGGGCGTCCCGGCCGCAGTTTGAGGCTGCGCTGCCTCAGGCGGCGCCTGTTCGGCTAATACCAAGCCACCCATGATACCCAAGATTAAAATGGCCAGGACCGCTGCTTTTGCACTCATATATACCGCTCCTGAAGACAGGCGGGGCATGGCGATGCCCGTGCCCACCCTACATCTGTTCATTGTTCGCTGATCATCGAAATCGGCAACCGCCTGATCCTCTTGCCCGTAGCGGAAAAAATCGCATTGGCGACGGCAGGCGCAATCGGAGGCGTTCCCGGCTCTCCAATGCCGCTCGGGGCCTCATTGCTCTGCACTATATGGACCTCGACGGCAGGCATCCTGTCCATTCTAAGGACCTTGTAGTCGTGAAAGTTGGACTGCTCCACGCGGCCGTCCTTGAGGGTAATAGCACCGTAGAGGGCCGCCGACAGGCCGAAGACGATTGCGCTCTCGGCCTGCGATTCGATTATGGACGGGTTCACAGCCATGCCGCAGTCGATGGCGCACACGACCTTGTGAACGCTAACCTCTCCCGTGGGACCGACCGAGACCTCCGCCACCTCGCTAACAAAGCTGTCGAAAGATTTGTGCACGGCTATGCCTCGAGCCTGGCCCGCGGGGAGCGCCGTCCCCCAGCCGGCTTTTTGTGCGGCAAGGTCGAGCACCCCGCGATGGCGCGGGTGGTTGGCAAGCATGGCCCGACGGAACTGATAGGGATCCTTTCCGGCCTCGTGGGCCAGTTCGTCGATGAAGCTCTCGACGACAAAAGCAGTATGAGAATGCCCCACCGAGCGCCACCACTGGACGGGAACGCCGATCCGGGGGCTGTGGAGGCTGACCAGCATATTGGTGATCTCATAGGGAAGGTCCATTGCCCCCTCAACGGATGTAGGGTCTATCCCGTCTTTTATCATTGCTTTCTCGAAAGGCGATCCGGTCATGATGGACTGTCCCACCAGAGTGTGGTTCCACACGGTTGGAGTCCCGTTCGAGTCAAGGCCGGCGGTCAGCCTGCTGTGCCACATCGGCCGATAGTAGCCGCCCTTCATATCGTCCTCGCGGGTCCAGACCACTTTGACCGGTTGCTTTACCGCCCTGGCGACCTCAACAGCCATTACGACGAAATCCGAGTGAGGGTTCGCCCGACGGCCGAACCCTCCGCCAAGAAGAGTCGTGAATATCCTGACCTTCTCCGGAGCGAGTCCCGCAATCCTTGCGGCGTTGCCCCGATCAACGGTCTGAAACTGCGTTCCCGTCCAGATGTCGCAGCCGTCCGAGCGCAGATCTACGACGCAGTTCAAGGGTTCCATCGTGGCATGGGCGAGGTAGGGGACCTCGTAGTCGGCGCTCACCTGTTTTGAAACCGATGCGAGGGCTTTTTCCGGATCTCCGTCCTTCCTGGCGATCGAGCCGTGAGATTGCGCCAGGGCTGCGAATTGTTCTCGCAGGGCCTTTGTTGAAAGTGAAGCCGGCCGCCCCTCGTCCCAGTCTACCTGGAGCGCGTCCCGTCCTCTTTTCGCAGCCCAGAAGTTGTCAGCAACGACGGCCACCCCGGAAGCGACCTGCACAACGTCTCTTACACCGGGGACCGCTTTCGCCCTGGAGACATCGAAACTTTTGACCTTTCCTCCGAAAACCGGGGGGCGGGCGACAAGAGCTGTCAGCATCCCGGGCTTTACAACGTCATATCCAAAAATGGCCCTGCCGTTGACCTTTTCAGGCGTATCCAGACGGAGCCAGGGTTTGCCGAGAATCTTGAACGCGGACGGGCCCTTGAGAGAGACCTTTTTAGGCACCGGCATCCGCGCTGCCTTCTCCGTGAGTTGTCCGTATGTGAGGGCTTTTCCGCTCGAATGGATCACCCTGCCGTTCTGAGCCCGGCAGCTTGTCTTCTTTACCTTCCACGTCTTCGCTGCAGCTCCGATCAGCATCTCGCGCGCGGCTGCCCCCACTTTGCGCATTCTTTCCCACTCGGTCTTGACGCTCATGCTGCCCCCGGTCATTTGGATGCCGAACAGGGGATTGACATAGACGGGATTTACCGGCGCCGGTTCCGCCCGCACCTTGCTCCAATCGCATTCGAGTTCTTCGGCAACGAGCATGGGCAATGAAGTGTAAACACCCTGTCCCATTTCAGATTTGTTCACTATCACCGTAACGGTCCCGTCCGTGTCGATCCGCAGAAAGGCGTTCGGATCGAATGGCGGTTCGGCTGCCTCTGCCGTCTCAGGAGATATTCGTTGAGACAGATAGAAGCCAAGGACCAGTCCTCCGCACACAATGCTGCCGGCTTTAAGAAAGTCACGGCGGCTAAAGTTAACGATCTCGCTCATTTTTTCCCTCCCGCGGCCATAAGGTCCGCCGCGCGGTGGATGGCCTTTCGAATGCGCTGATAAGTCCCGCATCGGCAGATGTTAGCCGACATGGCCTGATCGATGTCATCATCGGTCGGCGCAGGATTGGCTGAAAGGAGCGCCACGGCGGACATGATCTGTCCCGATTGGCAATAGCCGCACTGGGGGACGTCTTCTTCCATCCATGCCTGCTGAACCGGATGGCTGTTGTCCGTGGAGAGGCCTTCGATGGTCACGATTTCCTTGCCGGTCACGGAGGATACCGGGGTAACGCACGAGCGCACCGCACGCCCGTTCACATGTACCGTGCAGGAACCGCACAGGGCCATGCCGCAGCCGTACTTCGTGCCGGTCAGCCCGATATTGTCCCGGAGAACCC
>JBEKXG010000361.1:0-5461 GCA_049512295.1 Syntrophobacteraceae bacterium | reverse complement strand
TCGGCGGTCGCTGTGCATCGAATCGTGCAGGCGTTGGTCCATTGTATAGGCGTGAATAGTTGTCATAAGCCCGTGTTCTATAATGAACCTGTCGTGGAGCAATGCGGCGATCGGGGCCAGGCAGTTCGTAGTGCATGAGGCGTTTGAGATGATATTGTGGGTGCGCGGGTCATAAGTGCCATCGTTGACCCCGATTACGAAGGTTGCGTCCATACCCTTGCCGGGAGCGGTTATGATCACTTTTCGCGCTCCGGCGCTCAGGTGCTTCTCAGCTCCCTCGCGGCTGGTGAAGCGGCCGGTGCTTTCCAGAACAACGTCAATTTTGAGTTCGCGCCAGGGCATCTGGGCGGGGTCCGTTATCTTGAGGCATTTAACCGACCTGCCGTCGACAATTAATTCACTTTCAGTCCCCTGGACCTCGTGAGGCCAGACGCCATGAACGGAGTCGTATTTCAGAAGGAAGGCCAGTTCCGAGGGGGTCGCCAAGTCGTTCAAGGCGACGACTTCCAGTGGGAGCTTCCGGTCCTTTATAATTTTGAAAATAGTGCGCCCGATGCGTCCGAACCCATTCAGCGCAATGCGTGTAGCCATTTAGTTTCCTCCTTCGGGGTTTTGAGATTCTTGCCAGGGCGCTGCGCCCTCTGTAAATTCCTAGAATATAATAATCAATCTACAAGGTAACAGTATTCACGAAGAAATAAACCCGGGCTTCAGGCCAAAAATGCGGCGTAATCCAGGAATATTGGATGATTTTAGATAAGGGCTTTCCCTATCGAAGAATTCACGACTATCGTGATTCCGAGAGCCGGAACGTGACCCTCGTGCCGGGGCGCAGGCCCAGTTCGGATGCCGCATTGCCCTGATTGACCGCGATTTCGATAAAACCGCTGCTTCCGGTCAATACGAGCGCTTCTCCGGCCGGGACCCGGCCGTAGGTCTGCTGAATTGAATTGATTTCCGTTTTGCCGGCGCTGGTTGTCCATTTTTCCGCAGGCCCCTGTTTTTCCAATGTGTCACACAACACATTGATAATCGCATTTCCGAAGCGATCGATATGGATCACCTCGCCTTTCACTTCGCCTTCGCGCACGATTGGTTCGCCCCATTGGGCAAAGATCGGGTCCCCGGGAGGGCCGAGAGCGTCGAATTGGACACCGCGAGCGATATGGGCTGCAACGGGCGCGAACAGGTCGCGGCCATGAAACGTGCTGCTCAGGGGGCTTCTGCTGAATTGCAGGTTCTCCAGCCTTCTTGCCTCCCAGCCAATCTCTTTCTTCAGTATAAACGAGAAAAGGCCGTTGTCGGGCCCCACAAAAAAGCAGGATTTGGCGCGAATGGCGATTGCGGCGCGCTCGGTCCCGACCCCTGGGTCTACCACGGCCAGATGAATGGTCCCCTGCGGGAAAAATTCATAACTCGTGTACAGCACAAAAGCCCCGGACCGAACACTTTGGGGAGCGATAAGGTGAGATATGTCCACCAGCTTCGCATCAGGGCAGATTTCGAGCATGACTCCTTTCATTGCAGCGACATATCCGTCCTGGAGTCCGAAATCGGTCAGCAGAGTGATTATGGGCGAACTCAAAGGATTTAACCTCCATTCATTGCTCCTCGTATGACAGACTATAAGGGACAATATTTTTTAGGCGAGCGCATTTATTTTTTATATTAACACCTAAAAAATACCGTTTCGCGAGAAGTCGCGCCCGTCAGTTGCTATGATGTCACCGAAATTTGAGCCCGATTAACTCCATTGTGAACCGCTACGGCATCGGTGTTGATTGTCACAGCAGGTTCTTTCAGATTTGTGCGCTGGTGCGATGCGAAAACCTGGTCCTGAAGTAGAGGCATTTTAGCGCTTTACTTTCTGAAGTGTTAGACCTGCTCTGCGCTGCTATGGCTACGCCATACCAGCGGCCTACTCATCGATTGAAGGCAAGCCATTTTCCCGCGCACATCAAATAGTGAAGTGCGATTGAAGTGGCGATCACGCTTCGCGGCTCGCGGCAGCGAGCGCCGCTCGTGCACCCGCTACTGGCCCAACTTGCGGGCAGACGCACATGAGGCCGCGTAGCGGGAAGGCACCCCATTGAGTGCGTCTGCCGTGCGCGTTGGGCGCCGAGCGGGGTGCCTTCTAATGACATGGAACGGCGCATTTTGGCACGGTTTTCCGGATTTTTCGACCCTAATCGTCTTTGCCACGAGCACGGAGATCAATTGAGGCATTTGAGGATCGCTTTGGGGACATCCAGCATTTCTCTCAGCGGGACAAAAAGGCCTTTCCCGGCCCTGGCAATCCGCTTTGAAATCTCCGGATTCCCGCCGGGCAGGCTGATGACGTGAAGTTTCGGAAATCTTGCGGCCGTCTCAGTGGGATCATGGCCGACATTTTGCCAACCGTCTGTCAGAAGAATGCCGAATCGCTCATCGACGCCGGATTTCTGAATCTGTTGGAAACCCGCTGACAAGCCAAGACTGATATTGGTTCGTCCTTCGGGCAAGATATCCAAGATACCCACAATGACCTGATCAAGATATTTCGGCTGATCTATACTCTTGAACACACTTACCTTTTCCGAGAACAGGATAACGCCGTATTCGTCCCTAAGATCCAAGTTCATTGCCAGGGCTGCCACAGCGACAGCCGCCATGGAAAGATTTACTCCCTGCATGGAACCCGAGGCATCCATCATAAGAACCACAGCCTTCTTGCGCTTTTTGCGATCCAGCACAAAGATTTGCTCGTAGGAAAGCGGTTGGCCTTCGATCATCTGCTCGATGGTTTTATCGAGGACAATTTCATCTCCTTTAAAATTGAACGGTGAGACTTTTATCTCCCCTGTTTCAACGCCTTTGCTGACGGACTCGCTCTTTGAGGTCCGGTAAATCATCCGGATCATGAGATGTATGAATTGCTTGCGAGTCGAAATATCCAGACGATTCCATGTCAGGGTCAAGAGCTTCCTGAGCAATTCCGGATTGGATTCTTCCCATTGTGCCAATACGAGTCTGTAGTTGCCGAGCATGTCTCCTACACGGTGGGGATAGGTTTCAGCAAAATCCAGAAGCGACTCTATTTCCCCACGCCGGATGACAGAATCTATCCGGTTATCCACACGGGTATATTCCGACCTGTCCCGCGGAATGCGATCTGTTGCGGTCCCTGAGCCGGAAAGGAGTTCAGGGACGGTTCGACTCATTTTTTTTTTAACTGCAGACGGTGGAATATCTCTTCGATGATTTGTTCCGGAGTTTTCTCGCAGGTTTCGTAGAGCCATATCCTGTTTCTAAAGGCCATCATTGCCGACTTCAGGAGAAGCTCCTGCCGCGTGTAGTCCAGCTCTTTGCCTGAAGAATCGTTCAAAATGTTCACTGCTTCCGAATAAATTTTGACCATATCGATGCTGGCGCGTATAGAGGCGCCGAGCTTCAGATCCGGATGCCACCGGGTTTCCCTCGCGATGTCCACAGCGAGTTCAATTATTTCTTCAGCCTCGTTTTTGGCGTAGTTTCTCAGGATTTCGATTTCCTCAGATCGTAATTGGTAATCCATCTTGAAGGAGCAGAAGCGGTCCTTCAGCGCTCTGGAGATGCGACTGATGCCGATCTCGTCCAAAGGGTTCAACGCCGCGACAATACGAAAATTCGGGTGCGATTCCACCATGCCGAATCTTGGCACGTACAACCGGTGTTCCGACATGACTGTAACAAAAACATTGGTGGTCTCGTCGGGCATCCTGTTGAACTCCTCCACATATAAATACATGCCTTCTGTCATGGCCTGGACGAGAGGTCCGGCATTGAAGCATTCAGGCTTGTAACCCTGGCAAAGCGTTTGGGCTGGATCGAAGTACCCGACAAGCTTTGAAGTCGTGAGGTCACTGTTTCCGGTAATGAGATTAAACGGAATTCCCGTGGATTCACAGATCGCGCGCAGGATGGTGGATTTGGACGTCCCCGGAGGCCCCTCCATGAAGAGATGTCTGTCGGCCTGGAGCGCCGAGATGATCATGAGGATTTCGCTTTTTCTTCCAATGACTTTTTCGTAGACTTCTTGAACCAGCCCCTGCATGTATATTTTTCCTTTCATTGCGGCTGCTTGAAATTCGGTATTTCTTCTTTATCAGCACCCATGACAGCCATGAGGAGCCTGAAAAGCCCTTCGAGATCCCTTCGATCGATCATTTCCACGGGTGAATGCATGTAGCGGACAGGGACTGAGAGCATGAGGACGGGTACACCCCTGGCCAGGAAGTGGAGGCCATCCGTGTACCCTCCCGTTGGCCCGAACTGCAGGGGGATACCGTTTCGCCGAGCCAGGTCGATGGCCCACTTTGCAAGTCCGGGCGTTGAAATGGAACGGTGGTCCATCGACCTGATAACAGGGCCTTTTCCCAAAGCACAAGGACCATAATGCAGGGGAACACCGGGGACATCGGCACTCGCGAACGAGTCAACCGCAAACATGATGTCCCATGCATTTCTTGCGGAAAGGGCCTGTCCACCGACGGCTCCTATTTCCTCCTGGACCGTCCATGCGAAAGTGATCTGTCTATCCAGGTCCATCTTCGAAGCCTCTTCGAGCAGCCTGACCAGCAACGCGCAACCGAAACGGTCGTCAAGCCCTCGAGCGGCATACCTGTTGCCATTGAGCACGATGAAGTCCTTCTTGAACACAATGGGATCGGTGACGGCAATACCAAGGGCTTCGGTCTCTTCCCTCGAGGAAGTGCCGACATCGATGGCGATCTCGTCCCAGGTGGGGACGTGACGCAGCTTTTCATAGTCATCCAGGGCCGGCATCAAGTGCGGGGGCCTTATTCCGATGACCCCCGGGATTCTGGTTGCGCGGGTCATGATCTCGACCGCGCGCCCGATGAGAAGCCTGTCATCCAGTAGACCGATTTTGCGGATTCTCAGAAATCCGTCGGGCTCGATGTAGCTCACCATCATTCCGATTTCGTCCATGTGTGAGGCGAAAAGCATTCTCGGGGCGCCCGATCCAACGGTGGCCGTCACATTCCCGATCGCGTCCACTTCTGCCGTAGCATGGGGCTGGATCTTCCCGACGATACATTCTGCCACGCCGGCTTCATATCCGGAAAGGCCCGGAAGCAAAACGAGCTCTCTCAGCAAGTCTTCCATGATCGGCTCCTCATGTTCAGCGATAATCCTGGACGAGTCTCCCCTTTACTTATCGCCTGTCACCGTTTTCGCACAAGCGCGATAGAAAAATGTGAGGACCACGTATGTGCAAGTTAAGGCTGACCGCATCAACGATCAATCCTATTGCTTCCATTGGCCCTCACACAATCACCCTGAAGACTCTCGTCCGCTCGGCGTCTATTCGCAAACTTTGCATTCCTGCTCAGGCCATTCCTTGTCCACGTTGGCGAAGGACTTCATCGGATGAATCACCCAATAGAGCGTTTTCATTTCACAGACCACCTGTTCACCATAA
>JBEKXG010000360.1:0-5464 GCA_049512295.1 Syntrophobacteraceae bacterium | reverse complement strand
TGAGCATCGTCCCTGAGAAGAATTTGTTGATCAATATCGGTTTCGATGAAGATAGCACCCACACAGGACAAGTGAATCCGATCTTCGAAAATCTTCAGGCTCAGCCGCTCCAGTTTCCGTTACGGCACCCTCGGTTTGTTTACGCGGATAACGAACCAGAGAGGAGTCTGGAGCAGAGGATCTACCGCAGCCTTCCATTAAAGAGCCGTTGTATGTATCTGTTGCGTCGAGCATTAGGGACGATGTCTTATCTTCGTGAAATAATGCCATATGGCTAGTGTCATGTCACACTTGATCTGTTGTGTATGAGGCGAGGCTTAGAAAAGGAGCATTGTCATGAGAGTCCTCTGGTTGAGTCCGGCATTGCTGACAGACCGTGATGAAGGCGGAGGCACTTGGCTGCGTGCGATAGCGCCGCATCTTCTTAGTAGTGGCCGGGTGACGCTGGGCAACGTCACTACGGCTCCGGTATCGCAGACAAGACGGCAGGATTACGGAGAGATCAACCAGTGGCTTGTACCGGGCGTTCATAATGCCATAAGAAACAATTTGCCATCAAAGATAGTTATTGGAGACATTGTGGAAGCGGCGAAAGAGTTTCAACCTGATATTATGCACGTCTGGGGTACAGAGTACTTCTGGGGCCTGCTTACAGCAAGGAAACTTCTTCCCTATCCGTCTCTGCTAGAGATTCAGGGCTTGAAAGGACCTTATTCACGTGTATTTGCCGGTGGCCTTTCTCTCAGGGAGATCTTAGCTTGTATCGGTATCAAGGAGATTCTGCGAAGATCTACCATTCTACAGGGGAAGAAAAGATTTGCCGAATGGGCCCGTTTCGAAAATGAGATCATCGCCAAGCACTCGAACATTACCACGCAATCATTATGGGTTGAGGCCTGGGTCAGGTTCCTCAATCCGTCGTGTAACCTGTTTCATACTGAACTCGTCCTGAGAGATGCCTTTTATGAATGCGAACCATGGAAGCCAACCGGGAACTTTATCATCTTTACTTCGGCTGCGAATTCAGCGCCTTTTAAGGGGTTGCATGATGCAATTCGCGCGACCGCCATTCTCCGTGATCGAATTCCTTCAATAAAGCTTAGAATTGCAGGGGGCCATCAGAGAAAGGGACTTCGTCAGCCAGGCTACATTCGTTGGGTTAACAGGATCATCAAGCGATATGATCTTACAAAAAACATGGAGTGGCTTGGTCCGTTGTCAGCAAAAGAAATAGCTCGAGAATTGGCGGGCTGTGCCGCAGCGCTTGTGCCGAGTCATTGTGAGACTTACTGCGTCGCCTTTGCGGAGGCAATGCAGCTCGGTGTGCCGGTCGTCACTTCCTTTAACGGAGGCACGGCGTGGCTTGCGAAGGATGAGGAGTCGGCTCTGTTTTACCCAGCCGGAGACGAGGTAATGTGCGCTCATCAACTCTGGAGGATACTTACCAATCCGAAACTGGCAGAGCGTCTCTCAAAGAAAGGGAGAGAAATTGCGGCCGGCCGGAATGACCCGCACAAAATTGTATTGAACCAGCTGAATATATACAGGCGTGTATTAGATGCGAATAAGTGCACGTAACGACTCGATAAGGATTTCTTATCTTGTTTCTTGTGACCGACGAAAGGTATGAAGCGGTATGAGACAGATAGATCGTGACAGCCTTCCCCACATGGTGGAATGCCTTCGCCGCATTGCTGTTACGCGATGGCACACGTTTTGGGCCCGATTGGCCGCGCACTGGTGGGGCGTGCGCCTTGGGCCGGGTTGCGCGTTCAACGGGCCTGCTCTGTTTCGCCGTCACCCCGGCAGCCGGATCACGATTGGTGACGGTTGCAAGTTCAACTCTTCCCCTGTCTCAAATCTTATCGGTGTCAATCGTCCATGCATCGTATCAACGCTAACGGAAGGTGCTCGGGTTCACATAGGACCAAATTGCGGTTTCAGCGGGACGGTTATCGGCTGTGCATCGAAGATTGTTCTGGGTGAGAATGTGCGGTGCGGCGCCAACACATTGATCACCGATACAGATTGGCACATGGATGATCCGCGCACGGGTCCTGATGCGCCGGTGACAATCGAGGAAAATGTCTGGCTGGGTGCCAATGTCACTGTGCTCAAGGGCGTCACCATCGGTGAGAATACCCTTGTCGCAACCGGGAGTCTGGTGACGCGGTCCTTGCCTCCCAATGTTGTGGCCGGCGGTATGCCCGCGAAAGTCCTTAAACAAATCGATGCGCATCAACTGGATGTTAAGCAGTGAGTGGAAAGATCAATCTGGTCTTCATGGGAGGATTCACTTATCCCCGTGGCATGGCAGGAACAAAGCGAATCCAGAATGCTATCAACGCACTGAAAGAATACCCTGACATAGCGACCCGAGTCATTCTGCAGCGTCAATCGTCCGAGCACAACATCCTCTCGGGAGTGCACCAGGGCACGCCCTATGAGACCGTCATGGGGAACCTCCTTCGGGCCAGGATGTTTGTCGCGCTGCCACTACTGTATTATAGAACCATTGCTGCATTGAAAAGGGCTTTGCGGCCTGATCATAAAAACGTGATCTATTTTTATGGCCCTTTGTTTCTTGAGAGCGGCGTGCCTCTGAGCTATGCACAGAGACTCGGGTACAAGATCGTTTTTGACGTTATTGAGGACTACGGTCTGGCAAAGGAGGTTTCCCGCTCTTTCTACCATGACATGAGGGGGCACCTCGCGAACCGACTTTCGTCACGAATCAAGGATCTATCTGCGGGGATCATCGTTATCAGCTCACACCTGGAAGAGAAGTGTGGGATGCTTACACAGGGCAAGGTGCCTGTGCATTATATGCCTATTTCTGTAGACATGAGTTTTTTTCCTCAGAAACCAAGCAGGGTGAAATCAATCATTTCGATTTTTTATGCAGGCAGCTTCGGCAAGAAGGACGGGCTCCCCGTACTGCTCGATGCATTTGACAAACTAGCAGGGAGATACAGGAATGTTCATCTGGTTCTCACGGGTCGGGGTGATAGAGAGGCAATGAAGGAAATTCTTGTCCGCATGGAGGTATCGCCACATAAAGATCGAATAGAATTCAAAGGTTATCTCGACGAGAAGGACTATTATTCCTTGTTGAACAACGCGGATATACCTTGTATGACCCGAGTGGACCTTCCTTATGCACATGCAGGTTTTCCGTTCAAACTGGGTGAGTTCCTTGCAACCGGTAAACCTGTCATCGCTTCCCGGGTTTCTGACGTCGATAGGTTCCTTGTGAACGGGCACAATGCGATGCTTGTACAGCCCGGTTCCAGTACGGAAGTATGCGAGGCAGTAGAGTTCCTCATTAATAATCCTGAATCTGCAGAGGCCATAGGCGTGCGGGGACGTGAAGTAGCTGAGTCATTTTTTGATTACAGACAGCAGGGAAAGGCACTATTCACTTTTCTTGAGAACCTATGATGAGTTTGGTCTGTTTTAGGTCAGCCCATATACACATGCCACTAAAGTCTTTGCCTGAAGGCGAGCGGTTTTCTTCCCTGGAAGACGTTAAACATGAAAGTTAACCAGGTAGCCGCGAGTGATGTGACATCTGGAGACGTTGCGATTTTCAAACAGAAACTCATTAATGTACGTGCGAGGATATCGAAACGCCGCCAGACTATCCGGTCTGCTATGGCACTCCTCAGCAGTAGTGTCACGGCATCAGTACTCACCGCCATCGGCGGACTGCTGGTTGCCCGCTTTCTCGGGCCCGAAGAGACCGGATCATTCCGTGTCTTTACGATCCCTTTAACGTACCTGATATTCTTGCACCTTGGCACATGGGACGGACTCTGGCGTCAGATCCCTTATTACGTCGGCAAAGAAATGCCGGAGCGGGTCGACGCACTTGCCGCCGCAGCCGGGGCTTTCAATCTTGTTGTGTCCGTTGTTGTTTCTTTCGGGTTTATGTGCTGCGCTGCATACAGCTTAGCTCACCATGATCTCTATGGTGTTTTTGGCTGGCTCTCTCAAGCCCTTTTCTGCTGGGGGGTTTTTTATGGCGGTTATCTTACCTCAACCTACCGCACCTTGCACCATTTTGTGACTCTGGCAAGGATTCAGGTGGCCCAGACAATACTAACCTTTGCAATGGTCTTCTTATTGCCGTTCCTCAGATTCTATGGCCTCTGTGCGCGTGCAGCCTTCCCGTCGTTCCTGGCGGTCTGGCTTTTTCACCGAAACCGGCCACTCAAGGTAAGCTACCACTTCGATACCAAAGCCCTGAGTGAGCTTATCAAGATAGGTCTTCCGTTCAGTTTTTGGGGGAACCTTGAAACATCCGTCTGGATTGCAACCGAAAGCGCCTTGGTGCTCTCCCTGAGCGGCGTATCTGCCCTGGGGCTCTTTTCGGTCGCAGCCGTTGTGCGGGGAGCCATGAACTCCTTGCCTATGTCGATATCGCAGGTTCTGACCCCACGCGTCGTGACCGCCCTTGCGCGGGATGGAAGCGTGCGCAACGCCAACGCGCGGATTGCGTGGGTAACTGCGGGGCTCACCGGATTCATGATAATACTCGCTTTTGCAGGTTCATTTTTGTTGGAAGTATTCGTACCGCATTTCATTCCAAAATATGTTGACGGTATTCCGGTGATGAAAGTTTGCCTCTGGTTTCCCGTTGTTCAGGCAGCTTTCCTGCCGATCAATACCCTTTTTGCCACAGGCAGGCCGTGGCTCTATGGGCGCAGCGTTATTGCGGGAATGGTTGTTTTTCCCTTGACCACCTATCTGTTGTACCCTGCTATGGGCGGTCTTCTCGCCGTCGCAGTGGGGTCTCTGCTCGGTCGCGCCGCCAGAACCTTCGCTGCCTATGTGGATTTGGTCGCTTTGACGAGACGTGAGACGTGATGTTCGAGACGGGGTGTCTCTCACAGAGCGCACAGAGGTCACGGAGAGTTGGAGGAGTCTTTGAGTTGGAAACTTTTGAGATTTTATTAAGCAAAATGGTCATGATCTCTCGCCCGCTTCGCTCGAGCCCGCAGAGAACTCAGAGGAGAGCCTAATCCTCTTTTTTCTCTGGCGTGAGAGAGCACGCCAGGGAAAAAGACGATGCTCTCTGGGAACCCTGCGAACTCTGTGAGAGACATGCATTTGATTGCGGTGAACCTGGATTGAGACGGGGCCATGCTGACCATGAATGATCGTTCAAACACCCCATACACTGCCTCCACTTCCGATTTTCGGGAAGTTCGGGGAAGAACACCTGTCATTGCGTTTTTTCTGGGGATGGGAATCATTGCTGCATCTATCTACTTTGGTCATTCTTTTACGTTTTCTATTCCTTTTTTGCCCTTCTCCTTTGTTATGACCCTGTTATGGAGGAAGGCTCCACGTCCTTGGACTTACCTGGTCTCGATTTCAGCGGCGGTTCCCACAGCATTATTCCGATACCAGTTCGCTTGCAATGTCGTATTTGCTTCTTGGTTTGCACTGTTTAACACGC
>JBEKXG010000359.1:0-5516 GCA_049512295.1 Syntrophobacteraceae bacterium | reverse complement strand
ACCATCGGAGGTGCTTCAGTAATTCGATGGAATTGAACGAAAAACTTATTCAGGGGAATCTATGTCAAAGTGGTATTTAATTTATTTTTCTTTTATGTAGTAAGTCTGTCATACGAGGATGATGTCTGCGGCTTGCTCCCGAAGTGGAATAAGCGCCCGGTAAGATGCCGAATCGTACCATCCTGAGGCTGAACCGGCGTCAGGAAACCGGATCACTACGGTATCAACGTACGGAAGTTCTCCGCAGAACACTTTGACCCTCCGGCCCCGAAAGATAACTTCGCCTCCCCATTGGGCAAGAGTGGGGGGAACTTTGCTGCGGTATTCACTCCATTTGTCGGGGTCCTTGACCGTGATATGACCAATTACGCATGCGCTCATCTTCTTGCCTCCTCCCGGGCAGGCAGGAAAGCCAATCCCCTACTGCCTCAGTTTCATCATATACTGACCCAGTGCCATAAGCGGAAAACAGTTCCGGTAATTGTGATACCGGATGTAGAAATGCCGCGGGAACCCGGTCCCGGTGAAATATATCTCGTCCCAGGTCCCGTCGGGTTTTTGATTCCTTAACAGGTACTGGACGCCTTTGCTCACCTCCGGCGATTTTTCCTCACCCCCTGCCAGAAGACCCATTATTGCCCATGCCGTCTGCGATGCGGTGCTGGGACCCTGGCCGCGAAGTTCGGGCCATCTGTAGGAATCACAGGTCTCACCCCAACCTCCGTCCGGGTTCTGGTGGTCTTTGAGCCAGTGCATTGCAGCTCTGACAACGGCCGACTTCGGGTCCTCCCCTATAGAGATCAGCCCGCGCAGGGCGGACCAGGTACCGTAAATGTAGTTGACGCCCCAGCGCCCCCACCAACTGCCGTCTTTTTCCTGGATGCTTTTAAGAAATGCGATTCCGCGCTTCGCGGCCGGATGGCTGAAATCGTATCCGCAGCAGCCCATGACCTCGAGCACTCTGCCGGTTACGTCGGCCGTCGGAGGGTCCACCATCGCTTCCGTATCGGCAAATGGTATGCGGTTAAGGATATCCATGTCGTTATCTCTGTCAAATGCCGCCCAGCCGCCGTTGGAACTTTGCATGCCGATGAGCCATTCCACCCCGCGCGCCATGCAGGAATCCAGCCCGTCGCATCTTTGCGGGCTGAAGCGGTTCAACACGTTCAAAACGACAGCCGAATCGTCAACATCGGGGTAGCGCGAGTTGAAAAACTCGAAGGCCCATCCACCGGGCCGGCAGGTGTTCTTGAACTGCCAGTCGCCGCCCGTAAGTATTTGCTGAGAGATAATCCATCTGGCCGATTTCTCCAGGGCCGGATGTTCAGGACTCACGCCCGCCTCGAGCAGCGCCAAAGCGGTAAGCGCAGCGTCCCATACCGGAGATATGCAGGACTGCATCCGCAGCCCGTCTTCATCCTCAATGCAAAAATCCTCAATGGCCTTGAGCCCCTTTTCCATAACCGCGTGAGAAAGGGGAAACCCGAGGAAATGCAGGGCGAGCATGGAGTAGACCATAGGAGGCTGGATGCCGCCCCAGTCGCCGCTTTGCTCCTGGTGATCGATGATCCAGTCCCGCGCGGCCTCGATTGCCCTGCGGCGAAGCTTCCTTATCGGCCTTTTCTCGAGTATTTTGGCAATGCGGTCGAAGACAAAAAAGAGCTTGTTTATCCGGGAATCGAGTTTTTTGCCATGCACCGGGACGTAAAGCTCCTGAATGCAATGAGAATCGGGAAGTTTGAATTTCGGCCTGATGCAGAGCACGATCGAAAGCGGCACCACCGTGCCCCTGCACCAACTGGAAAATTCGTAGATGTTGAAATGAAACTCGGGCGGAAGGAGCACGAGTTCGACCGGCATGGATGGAATTTTGTTCCAGTCATACTGGTTAAACAGCGCAAGCCAGACTTTCGTGAAAACGCGGGAGGCTTCTATTCCGCCGTGCTGGAGAATGAAGTCCCTCGCTTTGGCAAGGGGTCCGGATGCGGGGTCTTCTCCCATGAGCTTAAGGGCGAAATAGGCTTCGATGGTGGTGCTGAGTTCGCCGCCGTCGCCCAAATATAGACCCCACGCGCCGTTTTCGCCCTGGTGTCCGAGAAGATACCTGACAATGCCGTCATGCTTTTCGCCTAGGGGAATTTCCAGCAGGCGCATGAGCATGACATATTCGCTCGTTATGGTGACGTTTGATTCCAGTTCGGCCCACCAGTAGCCCTCGGGGTATTGGACCCTGTAGAAATACCCGCAGGACTTTCGGATTGCCTCTTCTATCTGGGGTATCCAGGAACTCCGGATGGTGGCGCGTCTGGAACGAGAAGAACCGGCCCGTTCGGACGACCCGGCCGGCACGGGAGGACCCGTGATGCGTTCGCCTGCAGCGTTGCCGTCAAAGTCCCTCCCGACCATCTCCCCCTCATCGGCCGGAACCGTTACACCGGCCTTTCTGAACAATTTCATTCTTCTCACCCAAAAAAATATTTCTGCGATCCGCCAGCCCCTCGGATGGCAGTTGTTCTTACATTCACGAAAGCCTAATTAGTCATAAATGCGCCGCTTGGCAAGCGCTTTTAACGCAGACGCTCCAGCAACCGGAAATAAACCCTTCCTTCCCGGATCGGAAATTGCCGGCTTGCGCGGAGGCGTACTTGGGTACCGCCTCGCGGAACCGTCAAATAACTCGACGCCCTGCGAGGTCTGCCCCGGACTCGATCCGGGGGCGGAAAAGGACCCTTTCCGGACGGAAACTAAGACAGAAGCAGCTCGATCCTGACTTCCAGTCTGCCAACCTCTTGCACGATACTATTTCTCAGGGAGGTCATTTCGCTTTGCATGCGGGATGAGAAATCTTTGTCCGTTATGTCCGAAAGGTTTACCCGAACGTTATACACGGCGCCCATTGCTGCTGCCCGGATCAACTGGACTGCAACCGCGGCGTCGCACAGGCAGTTTGGGTTACCTTTTTCGATTGCCTTTTCAACAAAGTCTGTGAGCTTTCCGACGGTCCGGAGGGTCTCCATGGGGACGAGAGCAGCCTGTTTCATGGCTGCCTGGATGCTATTCCTGCGAACCTCTTTCTGGGCTTCGCTTTCCTGAGCCAGTTTAAAAGCTGATAACACCCCATCGTAGGCTCCAGCATCTCGCTCCGCCAGTTCAAGTAAATGAGAGACCAGATTGCCGGCCGAACGGCTGAGTTCTCGCATCTCTGCCCACACATTCCGGTACTTTTCCTTGCCCAGAGTAAGGTGCGCCACCATGAGGCAAAGGGCTGCGCTCAAGCTGCCGGCAAGAGCACACACACTGCCGCCTCCGGGCGTGGGCGAACCGTCGGCCACCCTTTGCACATAGTCTTTTACCGGCAAGCCCGTCAATCTCATACGTCCACCTCGTTCTTTGCGTCCATATCCAGCAGACGTTAAGGCTGCTGGCTCATCTCAACCGGCAGGGACTGTTTTTTAAACGCGATATTCCCGCACACTTTTAACAAAGAAACCTGAGCCATGCAATACGGTTGGGTTGAACTTGCCCCCTGCCTGGAAACAAGGAAGGTATCATCCTGCCGATCAAGTGCCTGATAAAAGCTCAGCCCCGCGAAAGTCCTCCCTTTTTCGGGGTCCTGACGCATATTCATAACCGTGCATTGGAGGTTTTCAATCAGTTCGTCATTTGGAAACTCTGGGTTAGCCTAAGTCACGTTTATCGGGTCGGTTTTATGAAGCCATTATATAAGCTGCGGAGCCCGGGGTCCGCTCGGGGCTGTCTTTCTTGCGACATAACACATCAATGAAGCAGCGCAGGTGTGTCATGGAGCCGCCAAGCCGAAGTGATAAGCATCGTCGAGGATTTGTCGGGCTGAGAGGCCGGAATTTGCGAGGGTTTCTGACCTTTCGACAGACAGTCCGAGACCGTGTCCCTTACCCAGGCCCCTGAATATCCATTCAGTGCTGTTTTCGTCATAATTAATGGACTCGGGGCAGGATGGCAGCTTGAGCCTGTTGCGCAGGAACTCGCAGGGCACGCTCTCTTCGCCTTCTTTATATAACAGATGAACTGAAACCGCACCCGTCCTTGTCCTTTCGCGCCGAATGTCAAGAATGGCGGATTCATCGGCCAGCTCTCTCAACTGGGGCGAGGGCATGCGCATCTCCCACTCATCTTGCCCACCGCTCGAGAAATGGAGCCACTCCAGGCCCTTCTTGCGTGCATTCTCATCGAGCAGCCGCAGAAGGGCCGGGGCGGTCTTCCCGCCGGGCTTCTGTTTCTCGCGCGGGCTGCCCTGAAATACCATGCAGTGCGTCGAGTCGCACACGGCGGAGGTCTCCGGGTGCCGGGACCCGCCGTGAACTCCATTCCACACGATAACAGCGCGCAGAGCCTTTTCCGCCTCACCCTGAAGGCCCTGGGCTTCTGCATTCAGGACCGAACCGGCGTAGGTTTCCGAGTCGGTCTCAAGGATGGTCCTGAGGCCGTCGTGCGAAGATGCGAGGACCCCCGAAACAGTCCGTTCGGTCCGGCTTCCCGGGGCCGAAGATACGATCCGGAAGTGTCCGCATGTGCTGATGCGCTTCTTCCAGCCTCCGGCATCCTTCAGGTCGAAGCTCGGACAATCGTTGAAGATATCCCATGTATTCCTGGGGGTGAGGGTCATCACCGAGACCCTCACTTTCGCGTATTCCGCCGGGAAGCTCACAGACCAGCGTTCGAGAATTTTAGAGGCGCGCTTCAGATTGGACGCGCCGCTGCCGCCGATAGTGCGAAAGACTGCCAATAGAACGGGGGACTGGGCGGGCCATGCAGCCATGAGATGCCCGGCAATCGGACGGCCCCCGGCATCCGAGACAGTCCCGGTCTTGCAAACCGCATCGAGTTTCCTCAGAATCTCCTTATATTCATCCGGTTCTGAGTAGAGCGTAGTGCCCGCAGCAAAACCGTTGCGGGAGAGCCCGGCAAAATAGCCCGGTTCGAGCAGCAAAGAGGCGCGAAGCATCAGGGCAAGCTCTTCGAGCTTCGGCTCGAACGGGAAGGAGCCGTCCTGACTTCTCTGTCCGAGAAGCTCTCGAATAAGCCTTTCGTTTTGACAGGGCCATGGCTCGGCCTGGACGTCCCGGCTCAGCACCGAATCCCCGGCGACACCGAGAAGCAGCCGTAACCTCTCAGGGTCCAGACTGCCTTTTCTTTCACCAAGACGCTCGGTGTCGCTTGCCGCCAGCTCTTTAGAAAGATTTTCGCCCTCTGCCCCCTTCAGTGAAGCGGCATAAGGGACTTTGAGCAGGGACCCGGGCGGATATCTGCCGTATAAATCACCTTTCGATTCCAGGACTCGCCCGGACAACAGGCTGATTAGAATATAGCTGAAGCCTGTTTCCGACCGCGCCACACGAGGAGTGACCAGTTTTTCGATCCGTGGGGAAATCGCACAGGGGTCCCGTGGCCATCCGTATAGGGAGATAAGGTCTTTCATTGTCAGATACGAACGGGAATCCAGCGGCGCTCCGATCCGAACCCTGTCCCTTAGATGC
>JBEKXG010000358.1:0-5524 GCA_049512295.1 Syntrophobacteraceae bacterium | reverse complement strand
GCTTGCCTTTCATTTCTTCCAGGGTCTCGAGCGCCCTGTCATAGGCGTCATCAGCTTCCCCGTTTTCCACAAGACCATATGCCACAAGGGTCAGAGTGTGGCGCACATTGTCGAATATGAAAAGTTGTCCGGGGAGAATAAAATGCGCCATCGGGATGTCCGGGGGCAGCCGGTTGGGGATAGTTTCGAGAAAAGATACAAACTCGTAGCTGAAAAACCCGACCATGCCGCCCCAGAACCTCGGGAGTCTCGCCAGTTTGACCGGTTTATACTGAGCCATTATGGAGCGCAGAATCGTAAGCGGATCGCCATTATGGGCAATACGTTCCCTTTTCGGCCCGCTCACAATTTCGACTTCATCCCGGAAAACTCTGACCGTCCTGGTGGCCGAATTTCCCAGGAAGCTGTACCTTCCCCACCTCTCACCGCCCTCCATGCTCTCGAGCAGGAAAACCGGCCCATGCCCGTCATAGATTTTGGCCAGCGCTGATACGGGAGTCTCCGTATCGGCCAGTACCTCCAGGCAGACCGGGATAAGGTTTCCCTTTTCAGCCATTGTGCGGAATTCAGCCCTTTCCGGGTAGTTCCCAAGTTCCATGGTCTTACTCCTCTTAAATAAGAAAGGGACCGCAGAGCCTATCCACGATCCCTTCCCGAAAAACAAAGGGACCGTGAGCCTTGGCGCGGCCCACGGTCCCATATCTTCTAATTCCAACTGATGGCTATCCCGTCAGGCGCGCACCTCCCCGGATAAACCACCAGAACCACAAATTTGCAGTATCGACGTAATGACTCATAATTCACCCTTGATTAAAAGTGCCTATCCTTTAACAATCCTCGATGAAAATAGCAACAGGATTTTTCGACTCTTCCGCTTTTTTCTTCTTCCTTTTTGCTTCTGCAGGTTCATCCAAAACTCTGCGCTAGTCCCAAAGAAATGACCGAGGCGCAAGGTGGATAGCCTTCAGAACCATCTCGGGCGTAACTTCGCGGATGCACCTCCAGTCGGGGCAGGGCTTTCTTGTGAAACAGGGCGAACAGGGAAGCTCCAATCGGATGATCGTATGAATCTTACCGTAAGGGCCGGTTCGCACGGGACTTGTCGGCCCGAAGATCGCAAAAACGGGAATGTTTAGGGCAGCCGCCAGATGCATCGGCCCTGAATCCGAAGTCACGAAAAACTTTGCGCCTCGGATTATTGCGCCAAGCTCTTTAAGGCTTGTCTTTCCAGCAAGTGAGACGGCGCGAGAGCCGGACAGGCTCGCAACTTTATCTCCGAGCGCCGCGTCCGCCCTGCCGCCCACAATGATCGATGGTATGGGCAGAAGGGACGCAACTCGTCCGAAATACTCGGCGGGCCACCGCTTCACCAGGGTCCCGGCTGAGGGTGCGATAACCGCGTATTGCCGCATACCCTTGACAATCTCGGGGATTTCGCCTAGGGGGGGAAGCGCGAACACCGGGGAGGCCGGCTTGCAGCCGACGAATTCGACAAGCCGGAGATTTTTTTCGACGGCGTGCAGTTCGGTCTCTGTCCTGACCCTGTATTTATAGGTGAACTTCGCCCCTTCCCTTGCACTCTCAAAGCCGGCCTTTTCCGCCGTACCCGTTAAAAAGCCTATCACCGCGCTCCTGAAAAGTCCCTGAAGGTCGATCACAAGGTCGAATTTTTCCGCGCGCAGGTCATGCGACAGTTGTCTAAGGTCTGACCAGGTGCGCCGCAGGATTCCCGGCTTTCTCCAGGAATCCTTGTCTATGATCCAGAGCCTGTGAATCAGGGGATGGTCCTCGAGTATGCCGTCAAAGCCCTTTGCCACAAGCCAGTGAAGCTCGGCTTCGGGGAAACGGAGACTCAGCGCATGGAGTGCCGGCAGCCCATGAATGACATCGCCGAAAGAGCTCGGCTTTATAATGAGAATTTTGCGCCGGCCTGAAAGAGGAACGTTGAAGTCTTTCATCGGGTCTCGGCCCCTTCTTCCGATCTCAGCAAGCTCTTCACGGCGCTGAGGACATCATTTACGGAAATACCGGTCATACACCGGTGGTCCGTCGGGCATCGCCTCTTGAGGCATGGAGCACACTCGGTTTCCCTGCGCACCAATATGAACCGGGTGCATAAGGGAGAAGTGGTGGAGTGGTCTGTCGGGCCGAACAGCGCTACTATCGGGCGGTCGAAGGCTGCGGCCACGTGCATCGGGCCGGAATCATTGGTTATGACCAGATCCACAGAGGCAAGAAGGGCCATCAACTGCCGCACGGAAGTTCCGCCGATCAGGTTCAGGGGCTTCGAACGCATTAGGGACTCAATTTCAAAGCCGATCCCGGTCTCCCCTCGCCCGCCCACCAGCACCGATCCATAACCAAGTTCAGAGGCAAGAGCGTCAGCGGCCTGCCCGAACTTTTCAGGATACCATCTTTTCGCGGATCCGTACGCTGCGCCAGGATTTATCGCTGCCCATCGCCCCGGACCCAGCACACTTTGCGCCCAACGCTTTTCTTCATCCCTACACTGCAAACGAAGCTTTTGCTCCGCGGGAGAAATTCCCAAATTGGCGAGCATGTTCATGTAATATTGAGTATGATGCAGCCTGCGTGTCTCTTTAGTTACGGGGATGGCATGCGTGAGAAAAATTCCGCGCCCGTCCGTATTATAACCGGCCCGCGTCCCTATACGGGCCAGTTTAGCCATTATCGCAGCTTCGATAGCGTTCTGGAAGAGAATGGCAAGGTCGAACCTCTCCCTTCCGATGAGCCCGCAAAACTCCAAAAAACCCCGAAGACCCCTGTGCGGGCCCCTTTTGTCGTAGACGATTACGCGGTCGCAAAAAGGATGCGGGGTCATGAGTTCAGAAACAACGGAATTTGCAGCCAGTACTATCTCCGAGGATGGGAAAGCCGCCCTGATCGCGCCAAGGGCCGGCGTGGTCATAACGGCGTCCCCGATCCAGTTTGTGGATCGCACCAGGATTTTCCGGATACTACCGCTGTCGAGCTTCCGCACCTTATTCCAACCCTTGCGCAATCTTGCCGTCGAGGATGGTGCTGCTGCCACGAAGACCACCTTGTCCCACTCGCTCCGGCCCTCGGGGAAAACCAAGAAAATTAAGCTGTAGGCCGATTTAAAGGATTTCCGGAGGTATTCTTTCTCTTGACTGGCTAATGATTAGCACGCGCTAGTCGTAATCTCTGTGGTATCAATTGGTTAATGCGCGTGCCAACATTAGCACAATCAAGGAGCCGTTCGACCGGCTAATCTTAAATATTCCGCAAGCTTATCTTTGGACAATGAGATTAGCCGGTCAACGGAATCAAAATCAATTCTGCATATCATAAACCCTGAAAAATTTCATGGAAACTGATCGTTTCAGGGGTCAGAATAACCTGGCGGTCCGTGAAATAAATACAGTAACATATCTTTTGGCCTACATCCGGAGTCACATTGCAAAATTAAGCAAAGGGGATCCTATGGACCAAAAAAATACTCAAGGCCCCGGCAGACAGGCAAATAGCTCGACTGGCATCTATTGTTTCATGGATGTCGTGGCCAGGGAGGCCGAAGAATATGCCGCGGATCATACAACGCCCATGTCCGCGCTCCTTGAGGAGGTTGAGCGCTTTACCCTGACAGGGACGCCCTATCCCAGTATGCTCACCGGGCGGGTAGCAGGCCGTTTCCTGCAGTTAGTGGCTCAACTGTCCGGCGCGCAGCGCATGGTCGATATCGGCACTTTTACAGGCTACTCGGCCCTCGCCATGGCCGAGGCCCTGCCCCGCGACGGGGAAATCCTCACCATCGAGCATAATCCCCATTTTGCAAAGATCGCGCAGGATTTCTTCGACCGGAGCCCCAGCGGCCACAAGATCGCGCTGCGCATAGGTGATGCTCTGGAAATCCTGAAGACCCTGCCGGATGCAAAGACGGACCTCGTCTTCATCGACGCCGACAAACAAAACTACAGCGCATATTACGGAGAATCGATGAGGATTTTGCGTAATGAAGGCTTGATACTTGCCGATAACGCGCTGTGGTATGGCAGGATATTCGACCCCGAAGACGATGAAAGCCGGGCAATGGCAGACTTCAACGAATTGGTGAATGCAGACGGCCGGGCCGAAAAGCTGTTCCTTACCATCCGCGACGGCATTTACTTAATCAGGAAACGTGTCAGAGCTGAATGATTCCCAACGGCAGGAGGCATGAACACTCACGATGCGTTTTCAGGAAATGACCGTCCCGCGAGTTTCCGGTCCGGACCGTCCGTCCGGACCGGAAACAAGTTGACAGCGCGCTAGTTCCACGCGGTTGTAGGTTTGTCTTCATAACCGGCCAATAAGAGATGAAGGTCATCCGTGCTTAGTCGGCGGACTTGCTCGGGTTGCCAGCCATACTTGTCAATGAGGTACCTGTGAACAGCCTGCATTCCCTTCAAACCAACATAACCTTCTTTTTGCGCCATGTGGTCGCCTATTCTTTCAAATACTGTTTCTTCCATACCCCGGCTCCTTCCAGCCATTATAATAGATTATGACCCCCGTCTTTTCCGGCGGGGTTTTTTACATCATTTCGAAACCCATTTTTCGGGGTGACGCCGAAACTCAACTGTAAAGAATCCGCTGGTGACAGGTGTATCACGGTCCTCCAACGAGAAAATCCAGAGCGCCTTTCTCCTGCCATATGCCGTCTTTGCAAACGTAACAAAGCTTGTCATCGCAGACCTCGGAGTCTGGATCGTAAATCTTCGTTTCGATTATGCATTGATTGCTTTTCATGAGTATCTCCTTAATCGCAGTCATTTTCAGAATAAAATAATCATTCTAAAATGATAACGCCATTGACCGGATAGGGGGTGTTGTGCTCCGCCGGCAGTTTCCGCAGCGCGCTAAGGGTTTGTCCGTAAATAAGCCTCCATCAAGCCGGCATCGTCACTCAAAAGCGGTGGTTTCTCTGCGGAGGCTCATCCCTTTTGCTTTTCGCCGTTGCCGTCGCCATTGAAATCGAATTCTTCGTTTAGCAGCAGGTCGAGGCAGACGTCCACGGCAGCGGGGTTGTAGAGCAAGCCCCTGTTGCGCGAAAGTTCTTCGATTGCGGCTTGCATTCCAAGCGCCGGCCTGTAAGGCCGATGAGAGATCATCGCCTCGTAGACATCTGCCACGGCGATTATCTGTGATTCGAGAAGTATTTGATCCTCTTGGAGGCCCTTGGGGTACCCGTTGCCGCTTATTCTCTCATGGTGCTGCAGGACGACTTCAGCAATCGGCCAGGGCATGTCAACATTTCTTAGAATCTCGTATCCGGCCGTAGTGTGATATCTTATCAGGTTCATCTCTACGTCCAGGAGCTTTGTCGGTTTGCTGAGAAGTTGCGAGGGCACAAAGATCTTGCCTATATCGTGAATCAGCCCGGCCATTTTGACCTTGCCGAGAGCGCCGTTTTCAAATCCCATCCGGCGGGCAATGGCGCAACTGAGTTTGGCTACCCGGTTCTGGTGGCCTGCCGTGTAGGGATCGTGTATTTCCACCGTGC
>JBEKXG010000357.1:0-5525 GCA_049512295.1 Syntrophobacteraceae bacterium | reverse complement strand
AGGCAGAAGTGAATACCCCACCTCCAGCCCTCCGGATCTCGGTGGAGAAAGGCACGGCTGGGGACACCGACTCTTCCTTTACCGGCCCTGGTAAGATTGGCCGGGCTGATGAGTGCGAGGTCCGGCGGTCGGAGTCCAAGGTGAGCCGGTTTCATGCCGAGGTGCGGTTCGCGCAGGGCAAGTGGTGGTTGATCGATCTGAAAAGCACCAACGGCACATATGTAGACGGCGAAAGTACAGACAAAATTGCATTGACCGGGTCCACAAGAGTCGAATTCGGCCCGGGTGGGCCGGTACTCTCCTTTTCGGTCGAGGCGCCTGAGGGGGGCAAGAAAGCTCAACCTGTCGACCTCTCGATAACCCAGCTTCAGAAACACTACTTCGAAGAACGCCCCGGCCAGAGCGCAGGCGCTCACACCATGATGATCAGGGCTGTCTACGGTCAGCTCAAAAAGAAACAGCAAAGAAGATTTGCTCTGATAATCGGGGCACTTGTCTGTCTGGTCCTTTCCCTGGGCGCTTATGCAGTCCTGAAGCATCTTGAGTCCAACAAACAGAAGGCTTTGGCTGAAGACATCTTCTATGCCATAAAATCGTCGGAAATCGAGTTTGCCGACCTGTTGCGCCTAGCCAGGCAGAGCAAGGATGTCCAGGCGCTTGAAACCATCAAAAAATATCAGGCCAGGCAGTCGGAACTGGAGGGGAAATACAATGAATTCTTGAAAGGACTCGATGTTTACGGGAAAAGCAAGAGCGAAGAAGAACGTTTGATCCTCTCTATCGCCCATACTTTTGGCGAATGTGAAGTAGCGATGCCCGACCCTTTTATCAAGGAAGTCCGCAATTACATCGCAAAATGGAAATCGACGCCCAGACTCGGCAGGGCCATCGAACTTGCCAAAAAGAACGGCTATGTCGGTAAGATCGCGGAAACAATGCAAGCTAACGGCATGCCGCCCCAGTTCTTCTACCTCGGCCTTGTGGAGAGCAACTTCGATGCAAGAGCATGCGGGCCGCCCACCCGGTTCGGGATAGCCAAAGGAATGTGGCAGTTCATTCCTACCACTGCCCGAAATTACGGGCTTCGCACCGGTCCTATGGTGGAGTTGCGACAATTCGATCCCGAAGACGAGCGCCATGATTTCTTGAAATCAACCAGGGCGGCCGCTGAATACATCAGGTACATATACGATACCCAGGCACAGGCTTCCGGACTCCTGGTGATGGCTTCCTACAACTGGGGCGAAAACCGGGTGATCCGCCTGATAAACACGATGCCGGAAAATCCGAGAGAGAGGAATTTCTGGCGCCTCCTGTCGCAGTACAAAGCCAAGATCCCTCAGGAAACTTACGATTATGTCTTCTACATCGTTTCGGCGTCAGTAATCGGGGAAAATCCAAGGCTGTTCGGGTTCGACTTCGACAATCCACTGGCGCAGTACAAGCGTTGAAGTTCCTCGACACCTCGCTTATCCTGGATTTGTCCGCTTTAACGCAGCGTTGTTCCGGGCTGATCGGTCCTCTTTTTTCTGGACGATGGTGTAGTACGCTTCTGCGTCTCAGGCTTCGGTGCGGGACGTCCCGTCTCTTGTGATTTCAAAGATTTTGTCACGTCCACGGGCGTGGGATGCCTCGCAGGTGCTCTTGCCTTACCGGTGCTAGTCTCCGGAGGTTTTTGCACCGTCTTTTGCGATCGGGGCTTCACCCGCTTTGCTTTTTTCGCCGGCTCGGCAGTGGTTTTGCTTTTCTCTTTCCGCTTTTTCCGTGTCACTTTCGAAGGCACCGGCTTTTTGGAACCGGTCTCCTCCTTAACCTGTTCACGTTTGGGAACCTCGCCAGGTGTTACCACAGGCGCGGGCGGCGCTGCTCCGAAGCCCCGGGGTTCGGGTTGAGGGGTCAAAGGTACGGCCGGGGGCAACATTCCATGCTCTTTTGGCGTTTCGGGAGGAGCAGGTTGAGGTGTCTCCGGTTGCGGGGTCTCCGGCGGCTTGGGCGGCGTCGCGGGAGGTGTTCCTCCAGGGTCGAGTGTGGTTCCTCCGATCCCCAGAAGGGCATACTTGCATTCGCCAATCCTAGATATTACATATTCGCCCAAATCGTCCGTCCCGGCGGTCGCCTTTGTTTCCCGGATGCTTTTCTCCGGATAGATCGCAAATGCCAGGTGGACGCTACCCACCAGGCCGGCGGCGATAACAAAGACAAAAATGCGTGCGGCCATCTTTCTCATGCGGCCCTCCTTCCGAGGCTGGCCCAATCAAGCGAATGTGCGCTACAGGATATCCGGCGCATGAATTCTCGATAAATCATAGGATATCCCAATCAAAACATGCAAGTGAAAACGAGGATCGGGGTCACCTCTCGACTCTTTCCGTCAAATCCTGTATTTATATGGTTTAAAAAGCTTTCCATTTCCGGTACTGCAATCATCGTCAATGAATTAGGAAGGGAGCGGGAAAATGGCTGATGTGGACGATATCAAAGAGGCCAAAAGATTCTATACGGATATGCCGCAAAAAACGGATGGATTTTTCCTCAAGGGGTCCGGCTCCCTGGATTGGGGCATGAAGAACCGGCTGGCGCGGATCTTCAATCCGGAATCCGGTCGAACGGTCATGCTGGCAATCGACCACGGGTATTTCCAGGGGCCCACCACCGGGTTGGAGCGAATCGACATAAATATACTTCCGCTGGTCCCGCATGCCGACACGCTGATGCTGACAAGGGGTATCCTCAGGACCATCGTGCCGCCGTCCACCTCGAAATCAATCGTGCTGAGGGTTTCCGGAGGGACAAGCATACTTAAGGAGCTTTCCAATGAGGACATCGCGGTCGATATCGAGGAATCCATTCGGCTGAATGTCTGCGCCATGGCCGTGCAGGTCTTTATCGGCGGAGAGCACGAGAGGGAGTCCATCATAAACATGACCAGGATGGTGGACCTTGGCACCCGCTACGGCATTCCCACTCTTGCCGTGACGGCCGTGGGCAAAGACATGGCGCGCGACGCCAAGTACTTCAGGCTGGCCACAAGGATATGCGCGGAACTTGGCGCTCACTACGTCAAGTCCTACTATATCGATGAGGGGTTTGAAACCGTCACGGCCTCCTGCCCGGTGCCGATCGTGATGGCCGGCGGCAAGAAGATCCCGGAACTCGATGCCCTTACCATGGCGTATAATGCGATCCGGCAGGGCGCAGCCGGTGTCGATATGGGAAGGAACATCTTTCAGTCGGAGGCGCCGACGGCCATGATCCAGGCAGTACGCGCCGTCGTGCACGGCAACGAAACGCCTGAAAAGGCCTTCGATCTCTACAATACGCTGAAAAGACAATGAAGGTCTCCTACTGGTATAACAACCGGGATATCCGGATAGAAGAGGAGCCAACCCCCCGGCCGGGGCAGGGAGAGCTCCTCGTGAAGGTGATTTCCTGCGGCATATGCGGAAGTGACATCCTCGAGTGGTACAGGCTGCCAAGGGCGCCGCTTGTTCAGGGCCATGAGATCGGCGCCCGGGTGGTTGCTGCGGGCGATTCGGTAACCAAATTCAAGCCGGGGGACAGGGTTTTCGTTGCGCCCAAGGCGCCCTGCATGAAATGCTTATACTGCAAAAGCGGGCATTATCCCCAGTGCTCGGAGGCAAAGGTGAGGCTGCCGGGCGGTTTTGCCGAATACATCCTCGTCCCGGAGACCCTGGTTGATAAAGGGACCTATCTTTTGCCCGAGGCCCTGACCTACGACCAGAGCACCTTCATCGAGCCTCTTGCATGCGTTGTCAGGGCGCAGCGGCTTGCCGGGGTGCGGGAGAATCAGACGGTCCTCGTGGCCGGCTGCGGGATGTCGGGACTCCTTCATGTAAAGCTTGCAAAGTCCAGGAAATGCAGGGTGATAGCGACCGACATCAACCTAAACAGGCTGGCGTTTGCCGAGCGGGTCGGGGCGGACTTGACAATCGACGCTGCCGAAGATGTTTCCCGGCGCCTCTCTGAGGAAAACAACGGGAAGGCGGGCGTCATTATATTGTGCACTTCAGCCCTTTCCGCCGTGGAAGAGGCATGGAAATGCGTGGACAAGGGCGGCGCGGTTGTCTTTTTTGCCGTTCCGGGACCTGATAAGGATGTGACTGTTCCGATAAACGATTTTTGGACAAAGGAGATCAGGATACTTACTTCTTACTACTGCGGGCCGCCCGACATAGAGGAAGCGATAAAATTGATTGAATCCGGCGGGATAGAAGTAGAGGACATGATCACGCACAGATTCGGGCTGG
Source organism: Syntrophobacteraceae bacterium (assembly GCA_049512295.1). GTDB lineage: Bacteria > Desulfobacterota > Syntrophobacteria > Syntrophobacterales > Syntrophobacteraceae > SbD1. The sequence goes on along the minus strand of JBEKXG010000357.1, from coordinate 1,257 downwards.
AAGATATCGCAAAGGGCTTCGAGCTGGTGCTGGATGGGACGAGATCCATCAAGGTGATCATAAGGCCCAACGATCCAGCCCCCTGAGACGTGACGCCCGGAAACCGTCTTTTGTTTCGGGATATCTGCATGAATCCGACAAAAACAGGCATATAGCCGAAAGTTTGGAACAAACTGAGAAAAGGAGTCATTCAATGGCATTTGAAAAGAGAACTATAACCCCGGAATTCGAGAAGGCACTTGAAATTGGCCGCCCACCCAATGTCGTTCGCCTTTTTCCCAATTCCAGGGCTCTGATAGTGAGCGGCAAGGTGATAGACCGCGCGCTGATGGCCAAAGGCAAGGCGATGACGATCGCGGCGAACGGCCGAAATTACTGGGCCATCCGAGGAACTCTCAAGGCCGCGCAACGTGCAAATGCGGCCATCATCGTGGAAATTGCGAAATCGGAGGGCGGCGCGAAGGCCTACTGCCCCACCAGCCTTTGGAACCTCGCAATGCAGGTGGACGAGGTCTGTAACGAGTTGGGGATCACCGTGCCTGTGGCCGTTCATGCCGATCATTACGGGATTCAGAGCGCCGGGGACGTGGAAACGGCCAAAATTGAAATCCCATCGTTGTTCGATGCCGGCATAACCTCGATAGCCATCGATGCCTCACATCTTCCTGATGATGAAAACCTTCTGGCCAATATCACCCTCGCGCCCTACCTTCCCAAGTGGGCGGGCTATGAGACTGAAGTGGGTGAAATCAAGGGAAAAGAAGGGCTTTCAACGGTTGACGAAGCGATCTTTCTCATCCGGGGTCTCAATGCCCATGGGATTTTCCCGGACTGGATCGCCCTTAACAACGGGACTACGCACGGCATCGAGGCCAGCGAGTCGGGCATACAAGTCGGGCTCACTGTGGAAATCCACAAGGCCCTGGCCAAGTACAATATATCGGGCGCCCAGCACGGCACTTCAGGCAATGACTCCAAGCGGTTGCAAAAGATCGCCCGGGAGACGCGGACCACCAAGGCAAATGTCGCCACCGCCCTCCAGATGCTCACCTGGGGAGTGAAGGTTAATGAATTCGGCAACGCCTGGCTGGATGAGAACGGAGAATTTCTCAAGCTCCCGGACCAGGGAATGGACGACCGGGTTTGGGCTGAAATGGTGGCATACGCCAAGGAAAAGGGGCTCAAAAAGGGAGACTACAAGAAACTGAACCTCCCGTTTGACAACAAACTCCACGGTCAGGCGCGCGAGATACGGGA
>JBEKXG010000356.1:0-5879 GCA_049512295.1 Syntrophobacteraceae bacterium | reverse complement strand
AAGAGCACAGATGGCGGTACGAACTGGACTCCGGTCAACTCGGGCCTGACATCGTCTTGGATCAGTTCTTTTGCCATCAACCCTTCAAATCCCCAGACCATTTATGCCGGAACTGGCGAGGGTGGCGTATTCAAGAGCACCAACGGCGGTACGAACTGGACTCCGGTCAACTCGGGCCTGACAGCGACCGCAATCTTTTCTCTTGCGATCAACCCTTCAAATCCCCAGACCATTTATGCCGGAACTGGCGAGGGAGGCGTATTCAAGAGCACAGATGGCGGTACGAACTGGACTCCGGTCAACTCGGGCCTGACAAAGAGCACAGATGGCGGTACGAACTGGACTCCGGTCAACTCGGGCCTGACATCGTCTTGGATCAGTTCTTTTGCCATCAACCCTTCAAATCCCCAGACCATTTATGCCGGAACTGGCGAGGGAGGCGTATTCAAGAGCACCAACGGCGGTACGAACTGGACCCAGGTCAGCTCCGGCCTGGCAGAGACTTATATCTATTCTCTTGCCATCGACCCTAAAGCTCCCCAGACCATCTATGCCGGAGCTGGCGGAGGCGTATTCAGGAGCACCAACGGCGGTACGAGCTGGACTCAGGTCAGCTCCGGCCTGACAAGCAATATTGTCTATTCTCTTGCCATCGACCCTTCAAATCCGCAGATCGTCTATGCCGGAAGTCGGGGCGACGGCGTATTCAAGAGCACGAACGGAGGGCTTAAAAAATGACAATCTCATCAACAACCCCAATAGAGATAAGTAGACATTTGGTTGTACTGTCCATATCGGGAATGATGAACAGGCCTGCATCCCGCCAAAGGCGTCCGCATTGTGAAACCGTATTTCTTTTTGTACCCTTCAGGGCTCATACTATGGGAGACCGGATGCGAAGCGGCAGCCAAACGCTGCACGCTCAATGAAGTGTGCAGCCCGCATCAACTCATTTTCCGGATTCGGATTTCGATCTCCTTTTCGTCCTTCAGAAGATCCACGATTTTCGCTGTGTCCGTTTCACCGAAGTGATACGGGTAAAGGACCTTCGGCTTAAAACTTTTGGCGGCATCGGCAACCATCTCGGGGGTCGTGGTGTAGGGGAGGTTCATGGGAAGAAAGGCAATATCGATCCCTTTGATATTTTTCATTTCCGGGATATTTTCCGTGTCCCCTGCAAGGTATACTCTCTTGTCGCCGAACGTGACGATGTAGCCGTTGCCCACCCCTTTAGGGTGAAACGGCACCCCTTCGCTCCGCATGTGTACCAGGTTGTACGCGGGAACAGCCTCGATCTTCAGCCCCATGACGGTCCGCTCATCGCCGTTATGCATGACTATACCGCCTGTTATGCGGCCGGCGACCGTTTCGGTCGCGACCAGGGCCGTGGCTGGAGTGCGCAGAATATCCAGCGCATTCATATCGAAGTGATCCTGGTGCTCGTGAGTAATCAGAATGAGGTCTGCCTTGGGTAATTTGGTGTAATCTCCCATCTTGCTGAAGGGATCGACATGGATGATCTTGCCGTCGAATTCGAACATGACCGATCCATGGCCGATGAAAGTTATTTTAAGGCTGCCCCGAGAAGTGTTGAATGAATCAGATTCGAAGTTCCACGCAAAAGCGGAACGAGGAACGGCAAGCACCAATAGTATAAACAATACCAGCAACTTGACCATTTCAAATCCCTCCTTCAGGCCCACAATAAAATCATGCAGTCTTTTTCCGGCTGGCCCGTCTTTTGACTTTCTTCCCTGTTTCAACTGCTGAGGCACTCGATTTGGCTGCCGCCTTGGCCTTTGCCTGTCTTCTTGCCTCAATCGCCTGCCTCAGCTTCTCGGGCAATCCTCTCTTCTTCGCCGCTTTGCTTCTCGCTTTGGTCACCGATTTTGCCGCCAGCGGAATCGCGGTCAAGGGCAAGCTCTTTTTCTTCAATATCTCTGCCTCTGACGTAGAGCAGCCCCCTTCCGGTCCGGTCCCTTCTCAAAACCACTGCGGTATCAACTGCGCCGGTCAAGCCGGTAGAGCCACTGATGCAGTCGAACGGATCGTCATCAGCCGCCATCTTCCGCAAGTGGTGGACGATAATGATGGAGATGTCCATCATATCAGCCAGGGATACCGTAGTAGCTGTTCCCGTAGAAGATTGTATTTCGTTGTGGACCTGTAACCGAGATGCCGAAGAAGCGGAGCGATGATTTCTTCCCGCACATCTTGTTCGTTAAGGTCGTCGATGACAAGCGGTTCGAATAACATTGGTGCGCTCCACCAGTTAGATTTCCTCAAATAAATCTTTCACCTTCACCCCGACTGCCTTCGCCATTGTTTCCAGGGTGAACACTGTACATGATCCGATCCCGTATTAGCATTGGTCCTGCCTTCTCAATTCTCGCTTGTCCACTTAAGGATTGCCTTCAGAAATGACGCACTATGACTGAGCTGGTTATAGGCTTCCTCTTTGGTCAGCATCCGGTTCTCTGATTCAAGCTGATAGCCCAATTTCATGGAGAGGTTCGCTATCCTGGCTACCCCCTTTACCAGGTCGTCTTCAGACTCAATCTGTATGGGGTAGAGTTTAATGCGCTCCAAGTGGTCGAGCATCTCATCCTCGACGATTCCATCCGTGGGTACGTGGTGCCGCTGGTTGAACGAATTATATAGGGTATTGTGGAGCGGCATGGATAGATCGCCAACATAGTGAGCACAATAGGTAAGGTGGTATTCTCCGTATTTCCCGGACGCTTTGGCGGATTTGTAATCCCGGAGAGTGGCGACGATTGCTCCGTAAAGATGCCCCGCCTCATCGGCTGGATCATTGTACCTTGCCATTTGATCCAGAATCATTTTCGGAGTAACAACAGTATAGGGCGGATTGTAGGAGTGGTGGGTGTTGGCGATCTCCGGCCCTTCGACATTATACCATTTCTCGTATCCGACGGCTTTGGCGATTGCCAGATGGGTGTTGTCATGCCAAGCCTGAGAAATACTCGGGAAACTGAGGAATAGAAGAACCGTCAGTGCAACTGTTCTGGATATTCTATTTTTCGTAGGCATGGTTGTTCCTGAATGCGATTAGGTTACTTCAGCCCCGCTCTGTCAATCTCCTCGAACAGGTCGCGTATCTTTACCCCTAAAGCGCGGGCGATAATCTCAAGAGTCCGAATGCTGCAGGAGGGAAATGCTTCGTCCTTTCTGGCTCGGAGAACGGTTTCTTTCGCTAGTCCCGTTCGCTCGATGAGCGTTCCCGCCTTCATTTTCTTATCCAGCAGAATGTAATTGATCCTACTCCTGACCATCTCCCCCCCCCACAAGGTGAATGGGTCGAAATTTTAGGCTTTTTGCTTGACATCTACAAGTACGATAAATTGGTTAAAAGATGAAATATTAGCGTAATGCTCGATATTCGAGCTAAACCCCGAACATAGAGCGGGAGGACCCCCGTGCTTGGTCCGATTTTGTTTCCGGCCCTGTCGAATTTTCCAGAGCGTCAGGCGCAGATGTTGTGTGTCCGTCCCCGGTCATGATCTCCATGAGTCTCAACAAGTGCGATGACACAGGTAGGGAGATGGCATCTGATCTTGTCGTCGGTCCGGTGCAACATTGGATTGACCTGAACATTGCAACTCGCCTTGCTCAGGCGGACTCTGCACCTCGGAAACATCCCGATTGACAGCCATCCGGTTAGATCGTTACTCTGCTCAGTGTCTATTGTTGCCAACAAAAATTCAGCTTATGGCCGCTTCAAAAGTGTAGCTGCACCGCTCGAACCGTCCTGTCGGCGGGAGGGACGGAATGGCGACGGGAACACAGAGAAACCTGTTCTATTGCCGCATGTTATCCGGTATGGTTGCACTTCTCTGTGCATGCCCGGGATTGCAGGAGCGGGCGGTAGCCGGGAATGTCTACGATAAACCGCTGGAGGTCCGGCATGTCAGCCTGAAGCCCGATCCGCTCAATCCTCAGGTGAAATTGAATTTCTTGAGATAAAAGATCGTGCTGTCAGGCTCCGTTATCAGCGGGTTTTCACGTCCAGGTGCTCGGTCGTTACAGGAGGTGCAGCCTGTCAGGACATAATCGCAGAGAGGACCGGTGTTTCACGCGAATCGTTTTCATCCTGCGCCGGCAGCTATGAAGCCGCCAAAGAAGAAATGGCGAGAATGCGTTGCGGTCTTGAAACGACCGAAGGTAGAGACTCACACTCCGTCATTCCGAGAGCCGGGGTCCAGAGCCTTTCAACCGGACCTCATGACGCTAAGACCGGGAGGATGCGGGCCGTGCTTATCAGATTACTCGTCGTGGTGATTATTCTGTTATTCGATGCCGGCTGTCTCCAGGCGCAGGTCGTTTCTGGAGATTACGACAGCCTGTTAATTGGTGTGGATCAGGCCGGCGGGACAATTACGGGATATTATGCAAATTTTACCGGACTTGATGAATCCACGGGCAAGCCTCTCTTCAACTGCATCTTTTTTCTGAAAGGATCGATGAAGGGGCCTCCTCCATACACTATAGACACCTGGTTCCCGGCGGACAAGACACGAAAGGACCTCATAACCGGATCGCTCACCCCGGCTGAATCGGACGGGGCAGCGGCATTGAAGATCAAACTGCCGAAGGAGCATGGCGGCTGCTGGAATGTCGAGCATTTCGCCGATGACGACGGGGCATCCTTCCAGCTCGAGGCCCCCGGAAAATGGAAAACAATCAGGGTCGTATCGGCGCAGAGGGCCTACTTTCACTATGATGCCTCCGAACCGAAGAAGCGCAAGGCTTATGCAGTCAAGGGAGATCCGCTCAGGGTCTACGAATCCAAGCCGGGGTGGGTGTATGCCGAATTCAGGAATCCGGATGGAAAAACGACTGCCGGCTGGATCAGGGAAAGCGAGCTTTTTCCAGCCGATCCACCCGCCAAATAGCAGCCGGCAAGAAACGCAGTTCGGATGCATAGCACACAACTTGATACATTATGCCGGTTTATGACAGAAGCAACAACGGGGTCCCTGCGCGAGGAACATTTAAAAATAACTCCTCCTGGTTCTATCGCTACGCGACGTGACCTGAAATCGTTGCCGTTTCCGGATCATACGTTCAAAAAATGAAGCTGGTTGAATCGGCAAGGAGTTGGCAAGCGACCTTGAGTTTGTTGATTTAAACGAGACTTGAATGTAGTATCATGAAGGTTGGATGCATTTTAGCCGTTTTGCACACGGTAATCGAATCTGGGCAGGATTTGCAAACATGCCTACCGTATGTATTAAAAAGGGTTATCGATTCTACTTTTACAGCTTCGATTGTGATGAACCGAAACACGTACACGTTCAGCGAGAGAGATTCGTTTGCAAATTCTGGCTCCAACCTGTAGCTTTGAGCAAGAATCATGGTTTTTCTCCTAAGGAACTGAATACGATTCGACACATTATCAGCTCCAATCGAGACAAATTGTTGGAGGGATGGAATGAACATTGTGGCTAACGTATTTGAGGCGAGGCTAGTGGATATTCGAATCACCGAAGATGAGATTGTTGCGCATCTTGTCGATGGCCGAACCATCAGCGTGCCTCTTGCATGGTCTTGGCGTCTGTCAGAGGCAACTCCCGACCAGCGAAACAATTTCGAGATTATAGGCGATGGACAAGGCGTTCACTGGCCGGACATAGACGAAGACATCAGTGTAGAGGGAATGCTTTGCGGCTCTCCGGCCCGTCGCCCGGAGTACTCTTCCGGATCCCAAAAGGGCGCGGAAAAATCGACATAACAATTTTGTGGGAGAGTGGTTGCACCATTCCATGTGAGAGGCTGAGGAGCGCCGGATTTTCAGAATGGATGACGAATCCGCGATACGTGAGCGCCAAGCCCGGCTTAGAGGTATCATTTTGGGG
>JBEKXG010000355.1:0-5574 GCA_049512295.1 Syntrophobacteraceae bacterium | reverse complement strand
AGCGCAAAATCATGGGACGGAAATCAACATCGAGGACATTCCCCTTGATGATCCGGACACTTACGCCCTGCTCTGCCGCGCAGATACCACCGGGGTGTTCCAGCTCGAAAGTTCCGGGATGCGGGACATAATGGTCAGGCTGCGCCCGGAAAATTTCGCCGATATAGTGGCCCTGGTCGCCCTCTACCGACCCGGCCCCCTGGAAAGCGGCATGGTGGAACACTACATCCAGGGCAAGCACGGCGGGCAGGTCGTATACGATCTCGACATCCTCAAGCCGATCCTTGAGCCGACCCACGGAGTTATCCTCTACCAGGAACAGGTAATGAAAATCGCCAGCGCCCTGGCCAACTACTCTCTGGGGGAAGCCGATATTCTGCGCCGGGCCATGGGGAAAAAGATCGGCTCGTTGATGAACGCTCAGAGGGACAGGTTCGTCAAGGGCGCCGTGGATAACGGGATCGAATCCGCAAAAGCCAATCATATCTTCGATCTCATGGCAAAATTCGCAGAGTACGGCTTCAACAAGTCTCACAGCGCTGCCTATGCCCTGATCGCATACCAGACCGCCTGGCTCAAGTCTCATTATCCGGTCGAGTTCATGGCAGCCCTCATGAACAGCTTCCTTGGCAGCTCCGATCAGATCGTAAAGCTGATAAACCAGTGCGCCCAGATGGATATCCGCATTCTGCCGCCCGATGTAAACCAAAGCGGCAGTGCCTTCCAGGTCGTTGGGCGCATGATACGGTTCGGGCTCGGGGCGGTGAAAAACGTCGGTGAGACGGCCGTAGAGGTCATTTTGCAGGGCCGCCGGGAGCAGGGGCCGTATACGGGGATCCATGACTTTTGCAAGCGGATCGATTCGCAGAAAGTTAACCGGCGCGTGGTCGAACAGCTCATTCGATGCGGCGCTTTCGACTCCCTGCATCAAAATCGCGCCCAGCTCATGGCGGGCCTTGACGAGGTGCTGGAGAGGGCCGCAGCCGTCCAGAGAGACCGTCAGGCCGGTCAGATGAACTTATTTGACATGTTGCGTTCACAAAAGAAGATGAAGGCGCCCCCTCTTCCCGATATCCCGGACTGGGACAGCCGAATGCGGCTCCAGTTTGAAAAGGAGTCACTGGGGTTCTATATCTCCGGCCATCCTCTTGATTTTTACTCGGAACAGATCCGCTCGGTCTGTACCGGCGATACTCAGTCGGTAAAAGAGAAGCGGGAGGGGGCCGAGGTGGTGCTCTGCGGTCTGTTCTCAATTATAAAGGAGATCACGACAAAGCGCGGGGACCGTATGGCGTTCCTCAACCTCGAGGACAAGAACGGCACGATCGAGGTGGTTGCCTTCGCCGAGCCTTTCACCCTGGCTCGAGGGCTGATCGAAGGCGATGAACCGCTTGCGCTCTGGGCCAGGGTGCAGCATGACGAAAAATCGACAAAGCTGGTCGCCAACCGCATCCTCAGCATGGAAGAGGCCGCGCTGCAGGCGGTGGACTCGGTGCGCATAACGCTCGATGCGGCCAGGATGGACAGGGACGCTTTCGGCCGTCTGAGACACCTGCTGATTTCCCACCCCGGAGACTGCCAGGCGGTCCTGCACCTGGCAGTGCAGGACAAGGGGGAAGCAGTGCTCGATTTGAGCAAACTGCCTGTCAACCCGACTCAGTCGTTTTTTGAAGACATGCGGCTCTATTTCGGCCCGGACTGCGCTGAGCCTGTATATAAAAAGTGAATTTCACCCCCTTTTTCCAATAGCCTTTATAAAGGGGGGCAGGAGCGGGGGATTCTAAGTTGTAATATACGTGGATATGTTGCCCAAATTCCCATTGGCAGGTATTGATAGATCCAGGTATCCACTGTAGCCGTCCGGCTTTATGTTAAATTCATTGATCGCTAAGGTGCCGGAGGAAAGTCTTGATGCTGGATTGCTCCCTAAGCTGGGGTTGTAATTAAAATCAAAGCTTAGCAGCTTCCAATTTGAATTGCTGAGGGATGCAGTTACATCAACGCTGTTTCCATCCTGTGTAAATGTAATAGTCCCAAACGAAGGTTGACCTGGAGTCAGCGACGTATCACCATTGATAATCGTGTCCAGGTTGAAAGTGATCGCCTCAGCGAAACCAGCATGCAGCGTCAGGGCCAATAATGCTGCGACAACACAGAAAACCAGCTTCTTAAAACGCATATGATTCTCCTTCCTAAACGGGCCTCTTATTTCAATGGACCTTCTCATACAGGTGTTGAATAATGACAGCAGCGGAAAATGATAAGGAGGAATCCGGTGGGGAGGAAATGGGCAGCGGAGATACCCAACACACCTTGAAAGGCCAGCTATAACGATGAAGTAGCGATGGTAAATTGTCACCGCCTTCCCTTAACTTCTCACGTCGCCGCGCTCCATTTGAAATGACCAGGGAGGGCTTCCGGGACACTTTCCGAGGTTTTGCCTGGAGTGAACCATCCTCCTGAATCCAGGTCCAGATTTGAGTCTTAAGTTTTAAGTCTTAACTTTTGGTGGTGGAGATCTGGTAATGGCCATCCGGATTTGCTTGAATACCTCAAGAAATCCGGATTAGGCATCGGCGGTTTTCGACGAGATTCGAGCGGTTTAAACCTTAAAACTTAATAGCTGAAACTTTTATGGCTGCTATAGGCAACTATCAATTCGGCGAAATAGAGGTGGACGGCAAACGGTACACCGGCGATATAAAGATTATTGCCGGTTCGGTAATTTCGAGCTGGTGGCGCGCGGAAGGTCATGCTCTGGCCGTCTCCGATATAGAGGACATACTGTTCGAAGCGCCGGAGATTCTTGTCGTGGGGACGGGCATGCCGGGGCGTATGAAGGTCAGGGATGAATTGCGCGAACGCCTGGCGGCAACCGGGGTTTCCCTGATCGATGAGCCTACGCCCAGGGCGGTCGCCACGTTCAACAGGCTGAATAAATCAGGCAAAAAGGTGGCCGGAGCTTTTCACCTCACCTGCTGAACTCCGCCGGCGCCGCGAACGATGTTCTCCGGGAATTCAGCCGTGGCGCCAGGTTTAAGTGGGAAGTCTCCGGGTGGACACGATCTATGGCAGGAAGCGGCCGCGCCCTGACGATGCGTCGTTCTGCCAAAAGCCGTTGTCCATCAATTTCCGGACTTCTATTATGAAAGTGAAGATCGCATATGAAGATAAAACCTATCGGCATCATATATTCGCCGCATTTAACTAAAGAGGGCTGCCCCATTCAGCCTGTTTATGCGTCCGGTTCTGTCGGCCGTGTCGAGGTATTCGAGGAATTTGAACCCGGATTGAAAGACATTGAGACCTTCTCGCACATTTATCTTCTCTATCTGTTTCACCTGGCCGGCAGGATCGAATTGATACGGGCGACATTTCTGGATGATGAGCCGCATGGAATCTATGCGACAAGGCATCCCTGCAGACCAAATGGGATCGGCATGTCCATAGTGGAGTTATTTAATCGCGAAAAGAACGTTCTCACAGTCGGTGGAGTCGACGTGTTGAACAATACACCTCTTTTAGACATAAAACCGTACATATCGAAATTCGATATCATCAGTTCCGCGTCGGAAGGGTGGGCTGCGGGCAAAGAGTGGCGTCCTAAACCAGTCGGCAGAGAATAACGAATATGTCGATCCCCTAGTCTTCACACCTGCGGAGCGTGGAGATCATCGTAATAGGCCCATTCTCCTCGCGTTTTTCCAGTGTCAAGAAACTCGGCTTCGCGTGAGAAATTACAACGCCCCGCGAGGTGTGGCGATTCACTCAGCCCTGGGAGTTACGCTGTTGGAAGGGCTTGAGTGCAGCCCGGTCCCGACGGAATTGGAAGCCGTTACCGTAAACGTGTAGGCTGTCCCGTTGGTCAGCCCTTTCACGACTATCGGGCTTTTCGCGCTTTTGACCGTGATGCCGCCGGCCCTCGATCTTACCGTATAGTACGTTATCGGGCTCCCCCCATCTGATTTCGGGGGCGTGAAGCTCACTGTCGCCTGCCCGTTGCCGGCGGTTGCCGTTACATCTCCAGGCGGATCGGGCATGAGAAGCTCCACGGGAGAGCCGACCCCGGTCCCGCCCGCTCCGCCGCCCATGGCCCAGGCTGCTGTTGCTATAAAAAAAATAGCGAAAGCAACGGTTATCATAGTTTTCCCAGCCATGAAATTACCTCCGGTTTGGTATATTTTTATCAAATGTTTTTCATGTGATTTAAATTAATCACGTTATTGTAGAAATCCATAAGGTATTTCAGAGGGTTTAAACCGCCTCAACCCAGAAAGTCTTGCAGGGCGGCGGCCGCTTCCTTCGGTTTTTCCCAGTGAAGCGCGTGGCCTGCATCAAACTCCTTCAACTTTGAATCGGCAATTGCTAAAAGGAGCGCCTCCTGGTCCCGGCGCGTAAATATCTGGTCCTGATTTCCCCAGACGATCAGCGTTGGAGCGGTAATGTCGGGCAGAATCGGCCTGTGGTCTACCCCGAAGAGTCCTGATAAGGCCGATTGCCAGACGCGGGCGGGAACTTTCAAGCTCTCGGAAATGATCATTTCCATGAAGTCGGTGGGAACAGGGTTCGCCGTCGATTGAAAATCGCTTATGAAGTCACGGTCTATGGGGTCTCGCAGCGCATCGACACAAGGCTTGATTTCCAGGAGCGCAGCGTTTCCTGCCGCGCGCGGCGCCGAACTGATGAGGATGAGCCGTTCCACCCGGCCGGGAAAGCGGGCGGCAAACGACTGAGCAATAAAGCTCCCCATGGAATGCCCCACTATGTTCGCCTTATCCAGCCCCAGGGCATCCATGAATAAGAGCATATCCCGAGTAAAATCCTCTATTGTATAGCAGCATTCCGGCTTGTCCGAATCTCCGTGGCCCCTCAGATCGAGTGCAATAGCGCGGCGCCCCGGTCGAAGAGCTTCGATCACCCGGAGGAAAGATCGCCACGAATCAACGTAACCATGCAGGAAAACGACAGGTGGCCCGGCTTTTTCACCATTGTCGGCGTAATGCAGCGTGACGCCGGTTCCAAGCCGTATACGGCCCAGACGGAGCTTATCGGCCCCGCGCGGTGTAGGGCTTATCATGCAAGACACGACAGTCTCCACATTTAGGGTAATATGCCGATTTAATTACGTATACTTGGTTATAACATCCCTGCGACCGGTTTGTTGTAATAAAAGAATCTCTACAGGAGTATTTCCGAATTAGGAATTTATTTACCAATCTCTCGAATGTATCGAGATTCTCTACAGTTCTCTATCTGCGATACTGCTTGCAATTAGTGGCAATCTAGCATATAATTTTTCGAATGTCCTGGAATACTTTACAGTTTGGTGCTCCAAACCGCCTGATAAGCAACGTTGTGTTCAGGAACTCTTTCCGACTTGGCCGGCACGTGGAATTTTAGCACCTTGGCTTCAGGTTCCGGCGCGTCTTTTTGGTCAAGAGGCCAAACAATAGTAGCCGGGGATGGCTCATACACTGGTTCGGGCGAAGACCACCTCGGCAATGCTTTTGTTTTTTGCGGTTTTTTTTCGGTTGTTCCAGATGGGTTGACGATGACCGGGACCGGCAGTTCCAA
>JBEKXG010000354.1:0-5591 GCA_049512295.1 Syntrophobacteraceae bacterium | reverse complement strand
GTCTCAGTGAAGAACAGATGAAAGACTTTGGCATTGAAGTTGCCGTAGCCGCATCCGGACAACTTAATACCTCACTGGACCTTCCAGGTGCTGTTGCGGCCAATGGGGATCGCTTAGCTCATGTTGTTCCTCACCTGGCCGGCGTTGTGCGCGAAGTTCGAAAGAACCTCGGTGATAGTGTTAAACAGGGTGAGCTTATGGCAGTGATTGAAAGCCGTGCACTAGCAGATGCAAAAGCTGAATACCTGGCTGCAACGGAGAAGGTTCAACTGGCCCGGGCAAAATTCAGCAGAGAAGAAAGACTCTGGCAAAAGAAAATTTCTGCTGAACAGGAGTACCTTGATGCCAGGCAGTCATTAGCCGAAGCGCGAATAGCGGTTAGATCGGCCGAACAGAAGCTGCATGCCCTGGGGTTTTCAGACGCTTATCTAAAAGATCTTCCACGGCATCATGACATGTCCTACACCCGTTATGAAGTGGTTGCGCCTTTTAACGGGACCGTAATTGACAAGCACATCACCCTTGGCGAGGTATTGAAAGAAGATGCCGCTGCATTTGTTGTAGCCGACCTGACCACTGTTTGGATCAACTTGAATGTTTATCAAAAAGATCTTCCCCTGATACAAAAAGGTCAGAAAGCTATTATCTCTGCGGGTTTCGGGATTCCCGACGCCGAGGGAGCGATCAGGTATGTTGCTCCGATAATCAAGGAGGAAACCAGGACAACCCTCGCCAGAGTCATTCTCCCCAACCCGGAAGGACTCTGGCGTCCCGGCACCTTTGTTACCGCAAAAGTCGCAGTCGATGCAAGCACCGCACCTATAGTGATCCCTAAGTCCGCTCTTCAGAATATGGACGAGAAGCCAGTGATATTCGTTCAGGATGAAGACGGATTTGAGACTAGAGCAGTCACGACCGGCCGGGCAACGGAAGACGTTGTCGAAATCATCTCTGGCCTGTCGAATGGCGACCGCTACGTAAGCAAGGGCAGCTTCACTTTGAAAGCGCAGCTCTCCAAGGGTGCTTTCGGTCACGGCCATGCTCATTAAAGGGGATTAAGAATGATCAAGCTCTTCCAATTTGTTCTACACAACCGTCTACTGATGGTTGTTTTAGGGCTGCTCGTACTGGCGGCTGGCTTTGCCAGTTACCGCCAACTGCCCGTAGATGCCTTTCCGGATGTGACGCCGGTCCTTGTGCAGATCTTCGCTGAAACCAAAGGTTTAGCTCCCGAAGAGGTTGAAAAGTACGTCACCTACCCTGTTGAAGTTGCAATGAACGGGCTGCCTAATCTTAAGGAAATCCGCTCTGTATCAAACTTCGGACTCTCTGTCGTAAATATCTACTTCGAAGATGGAACCGACATCTACTTTGCAAGGCAGCTCGTTGGTGAGCGCCTTCAGCTTGCCAAGGAAGAAATCCCGCAAGGCTTCGGAGACCCGGAGATGGGACCCATTTCAACGGGTCTGGGTCAAATCCTTTTTTATTTCGTGGAAGATGAGACCGGAAAGCGCACCCGGCAGGAGCTAAGAGAAATCCAGGACTGGCTGATCCGGTTCAATCTCCAGAGTGTGCCGGGCATAACCGAGGTTCTCTCCCTCGGAGGAGAGGTAAAACAGTACGAAGTTCGGATTCATCCATCGGCTCTCCTGCGGTTCAATTTCAGCCTGAAAGAGGTGGTGGATGCCGTCAAGGCCAATAACTCCAATGTGGGCGCTCAATACATCGTGAAGAATGCCGAACAATATATTGTTCGCTCGGTCGGGCTCGCCAAAGGCGATGAAGATCTTAAGGAGATAGTCCTCAAAACTGTTGATGGCACCCCTGTTCACCTGCATGATGTTGCCGACGTGGTCATAGGCGGGGAACTCCGCCAGGGGCTTGCGACTAAAGATGGGAAAGGCGAAGCTGTCGTTGGAATGGTGCTCAAGCTCATCGGCACGAATACTTCGGCTGTAATTGAAAAGACGAAAGCTCGGATGGAGGAGATCAATAAAGTTCTACCGCCCGGCATAAAAGTTGTTCCTTATTATGATCAGGCAACACTCGTTTCGAAATGCATAAACACGGTAACCGAGGCGCTGGTCGAGGGAATCGTACTGGTGGCAATGATAATTCTGGTTTTTCTTGGAGCAGTGCGACCGAGCCTGGTCGTAGCCATATCGATTCCGTTCTCAATATTGTTTACTTTCATCCTGATGCAAGTTTTCAACATATCAGCGAACCTCATGTCGATGGGTGGGCTTGCCATTGCAATCGGAATGATGGTGGATGGAACTATTGTAATGGTTGAAAACGTGGATCGTATGCTCCATTTAGCCGACCGGTCGGAATCCCGTTTCCGGATTATAGGCCGAGCTTGTGCCGAGGTGGGCCGTCCTATCTTCTTCTCGATTCTTATTATCATAGTTGTCTTCCTTCCGCTCTTCACTCTGCAGGGAGTAGAAGGCAAAACTTTCAAGCCCCTTGCGCACACGCTTTCCATTGCTATGCTTGGATCGCTGATTTTTGCCCTGTTTCTGGCTCCGGTAGCCGCGCATTTGGTAATGCGGCGTCCCAAAAGTGGCGTAAAGGGAGCGCAGCACAAGGAAGTTCCTGTCGTAAGATTGCTCCTGAGTGTCTATCAACCACTGATCAGATTTTTTGTAAAACGCCGCCTAGTTGCTGCAAGCCTTGCGTTGGTGATCTTCGCAGCCGGAGCGCTCATCTTTCCACAACTTGGCTCCGAGTTCGTTCCGCCGTTAAATGAAGGTGATCTTTTGGTAAGAGCGACCATGGCCCCCTCTATATCATTGGATGAGGCACGCGACACAATGACCCGTTTCGAAAAACAACTCATGTCTCGTTTCCCCGAGGTGGTTCGAGTTGTCACCCGCGTGGGACGGGGCGAGGTGGGAGCTCATGCAGACCCGGTAAATAATGCTGAAGCATTTGTCGGACTAAAACCTCAGGACCAATGGACTTCCGCCAAAAAGCCGGATGAGCTGTATACAATGATGAGCGAGTCGTTCGAGGACTTCCCGGGTGTGCAGTTTAATTTCACACAGCCGATAGCTGCTGCAGTGGATGAACTGCTCACAGGAACAAGAGCGGAGCTTGCCATCAAAATATTTGGACCCGATATGGAGACGCTGAAGGATAAGGCCGCTGAGATCGAGTCTGTGATAAGAACCATCAGAGGTGCCGCCGACGTGCAAAAGGATCAGGTCACCGGGACTCCGCAGGTACTGATATCCATGAATTATCAAGCTCTTGCCCGACATGGCATAAATGTCGCGGATGTGCAGGAGGTGATACAGACAGCCATAGGAGGTGAGAAAGCCGGACAGATTTTTGAAGCCGTCAGGCGCTTTTCAATAATCGTATGGTATGAGCCTGGAAGCCGGAGCACGATAGAAGCCATGCGACGTATCCTTGTAAAATCGCCTGGCGGCGCGAAAATCCCGCTCGGCGAACTTACTACCATTGAGGAAATAGTAGGCCCCGGACAGATCACGCGCGAAGACAATCAGCGATTTATAACCGTGCAGTGTAACGTGAGGGGAAGGGATATAGGGTCGTTTGTTGCCGAAGCCCAGCGGGCAATAGACTCAAAAGTCAAGCTCCCTCCAGGCTATTTCACAAACTGGGGAGGCCAATTCGAGTTGCAGCAGGAAGCCAACAAAAGGCTCGCAGTCGTTGTTCCAGTAACGCTCCTCATTGTTTTCCTGCTCCTTTTTAGTTCTTTTAACTCACTAAAGAATACGGCCCTCATTCTCCTGAACATCCCCTTAGGCCTGGTCGGCGGAGTCGCAGCGCTCTGGATCAGCGGCCAGAATCTCTCCGTTCCCTCATCCGTAGGGTTCATTGCCCTGTTCGGGATTGTTTTGGCAAACGGCATGGTCCTGGTGACATATATCAACCAGTTGGTTAGAGATGGTGTTTCCATCGATGAAGCTTCCGTAAGAGGAGCTTGTCTCAGGCTCCGGCCGGTTTTGATGACAGCCATGTGTGCCATGTTGGGGCTTATCCCTCTCCTTTTTTCCAGTGGAACGGGAAGCGAGGTCCAAAGGCCGCTCGCAACAGTTGTCGTCGGAGGACTTTTTACATCGACAGTCCTTACCTTGCTTGTAATTCCAGCAATTTACAAATGGTTTTCAATAAAGGTCGAACCGGAAATCCCAAGACCTCAGGTGGAAGGATTTAGCAATGAAGGAGATCAAAGCGTATGTTAAACCACACAAGCTCTCGATTGTGACACTTACGCTCCAGAACATCGGGGGACTTACCGGAATGAGTGTTTCTAATATAGGGGGATTCGGGCGCGGAAGGGCAAAGAACGCTCCCGAGAAAATCACCGAGGATTTTATTGATTATCTGCAGATGATAAAGATCGAGATCGTCTGTCATGATGATCTGGTTGAGAAAATTGTTTCCCCGATATCGGTCGTCAAGAACATGCATCCAGTGCAGTCCGAGAAAATGGCCTCTCAGTGGTAGGTTTTGGTTAGCCTCTCCCTTCGACCAGGAGAGCTTGGACGTGATAACGCATTTACTATCGTTGCCCAGTACTGATTTCCATTACCCGACCTCCGTTTACGACCCGCTCCAGCGGGCGTACGAGCAACCGGATCGCGAGACCACCGCTAATGCCCAGTCCCGTCAGCATCAGGAAAAAGGCTTACCCGGGCATGCGCTCCCGAAAAGTGCCGAGAAACCCGGAGAAGTAGTTGCCGAAGAAGCTCGAAAGAAACCAGATGCCCACTTAAATAACTATTTCAGGCTGATTTTCGAATTAAGGCAGGCACTACTAACGCGGGGTTCAGCCGCGAGGGCCACCGCCAGGGAGGAAGCGCTTGCAGGAAAACATCCGAGCGCCGTCTCAATTTGGAATATTGAATGAGTTTGGATTTGGAGTTAGGTATTTATATATTTAAGACGGATTGTTCAAAATCGAGCCGGTCTGGGTGGAAATCTTGAATTGTCTTTTGGGTGGGGTTCTGATGAATAAGGGGCCGGAACTGAACAATAAAGGGCGGCCCAAGTGGACCGCCTTTGAATATGCGCCCTAACTGAAGTTTGACAGTACAGGAAAAATAATTCTGCGATAACGCATAGTTACGTGTACACCTATCGCCAGTGGCACTACCCGGGCACTCCTGTTTGGCGAAAATTTACAGTTCCCGGATGGTCGGAGGGACGGCGACACCCACAGCCTGGAAGATCTCGCCGCAGGACCCAAGACATTGAGTTCGGATACTGAGCTTTTTCCCGTTGTCCTCGATGGTGATTTCCTGCAGCGCTTCAAGGTCCTGTTTTATATCCGACCACTCGAGGCCGGAATGGCCGGCAGCTTCAAGCCGCCTGTAGAGCTCTTTTCTAAGGGCGAGCGAAAGGAAGCTACAGAAGACATGACCACGGATGGTTTCATCTCGCTGATGGAAAACGGGCCTCGTATCCAAAACGGATTTCATGTCTCTGAATGCGTGCTCAACCAACCAGATTTAATACCTCTGTAAATTATAACTTGACAAATCCCGAAGAAGCTCCGATCATCTCCCCCAAAGGTCTATTATCATTGGTAGAGTTGAGCAAGAGAGCTAATGAGCGGA
>JBEKXG010000353.1:0-9726 GCA_049512295.1 Syntrophobacteraceae bacterium | reverse complement strand
TGGTCAACTGGCGAATCGGGCCTGTGTAGCCGGCCAGGGTGATCCTGCGGTCCAGGATTCTTGGCGTTCGGAAGGCGCGGGAGACGGCCTCCAGTTCAATGCGCCTCCACGCGGAGACCGGCTCTTTGCGGATCTCGTCCAGAAGTTTTTGCGATCTTCGGCGAAGCGTGATGAAACAAACTCCGAGTTGGTTGAGGACATCGAGGTTGGCGTAGGTAGTGAGCTTGGAGTCAAAGATAAGTTCGCCGGGAAGCGTTTTTGTGCGCTCCTTCCAGAATGATACGAACCGTAGGATTTCATCGTTTTGTTCGTCCTTTCGCAGAGCGGCATTGGCATAGCAAAAGAACTTCCGATCGGCATCCAGAGCAAGAAAGGCCAGAATTCCCTTCTGTCTTCGGCTGCGCTTGGAGACATAATGTTTCTCTATCAGGGCATCTTCCCCGTGGAAAGGAATGGTGTGGAAATCGAGATCGAAAGAATTTCCCCGCTTGAGGCCCAGTTCTCCCACGGCATCAAACCAGAGCTGCAAAAACTTCGGATAGCAAACGGGATCAATGCGGCGGCTGTATTCGGTAAGAAAGGCGCGTTTGGGGATGCGGTTGAGTCCGGCAAAAAGGGCGAGGCCTTCGTCAAGCAAATCACTCATGGCATGGCTGTAACGGGCATTGCCAAAGAGTTTGAGAGCAAGAAGCGACCTCATGGCATGGCCGGCCGGGATCATCTTGGAGCCGGGGAACCCAGCCTGTTCAAGCAACCTGTCAAAAGGTATCCCGGCGAGGTAGGGCAAAAACAGATAAAGGCCTGCGAAACGCGTGCGCAGCTTTCTTGGAGCCAGATCGAGCTGCCGCACATCCGAGACTGGCGCAAGTTCAGGCCTGACGGCAAGAGGTCTTTCCTCATCGCGGCGCCGAGGCAACCTGGCAAAGCCCTCTTCTTTAAGGATGATCGAGATTGCAGCGGGGCTAAGTTCGTTTCCGGCTTCTTTCAGTGCGCGGTTGATATCGTAGATTGAAAGATTTTGCTTTCGCAGTGCGATCACTTTCTGGCGGGCGCGGTCGATTCTTGGTGCTTTTTGAGGTCCTTTGGCGGGTGCGAGGAAAAACTCCCTATGAGGATTTTGTCTGAACTGATGGCAAAGCACACGGAAACTGCCCGGCGTATAGCCGAAGCGTTTTGCCGCCTCCTCAGAGGAAAGTCCTTCGACAAAATAAGCACGCAGCGCCTCGTACTGCCGGTGAGTGGCATTGGAGGGTTCCAGGAACGCCCTTGTTATGTCATTTGGTGTACTGTTAGACATAGTTCCACTATGTAGATTGAATCCACAAAGTCAAGCGCCAAATGCTGCGCAGGTATATTTTTTATGATTTCAGCATGTATAAAGGCTATCGGATGCCATAGTGAAAAGAGGGCCAGATGGGGAGTCGAGATATAACGTAGTGGCAACTTAGGTTTAAGTTCGCAGTTTGGCTAATGGATAACGGAGGAAAGGCAAATCCTGAGCGGATTTGGCAGGACATGCGTTAGGAGAGTCGGTCTACGTGGGAATCCAGGCTAGTGTTGCGTTTCTTAAGTTCCCCGATATTTCGAATGCCCTGTGGATTCCGGCTCTTGATTCCGGCGCTTGATCCCGGCTCTGGGTCCCGGCTCAAAGGCGCCGCCGGGATGACGTGCTGCAGGAATGACGGAGTGTGACGAAGTCACTGCGTTCAGGTATCGATTAATTTACGGGGAGCTGTGCCCGATTCTCGTTTGCCCGCACTGGACAAATTGTCGGTCAGGACAGCAATAATTGCGCGTCAGGTCGCATGATATTTACCGACGCCCCGAAGGGGTTTCCATGAAAGTCCGCAGTTTTTTTCACGGACATGAGGAGCCGCGCAGGCAGCCTAATCCGCTGTCCCGATTTTTCCCGATCATCGATGTATTCGGTACGCACCGGCCTCGCGATTACGCCGCGGACCTTGTGGCGGGCATCATCATCTCGGTGGTGCTCATTGCCGAAACCATCGCATACGCTTCATTGGCGGGCCTTCCACCGCGTATGGGGCTCTATACCGCAATTGTGGCCTTCCTCATCTATGCTCTGGTGGGTCCGTCCCGGCAACTGGTGGTTGCTCCCGTATCGGTGGTGTCGATCATGGTGGCTGCGGCGCTCGGCCCGTACAAACTGAGCCCGGACCGATACATCGCCTGCGCCACGATGCTCTCCCTTGTGGCCGGGGTTTTCTTTATCCTTCTGGGAATCCTGCGGGCCGGCAACCTCGAAAACCTAATCTCACACCCTGTGCTCTCCGGCTTTACGACAGCCGCCGCGCTCATCGTAGCCATCACCCAGGTGCCGTACCTGCTGGGCATCCATTTGCACGTGGACGACGCGCCGCACAATATTCTCTACACACTGTACCTGACCGTCGTTCACGTGCTTGAATGCAACTTTGTGACCCTGATCATCGGTCTATCCGGAATAGCAACCATTCTTTCCAGCCACAGGATAAATCCTCTGATTCCCGGACCTCTGGTCAACGTGCTTCTGGGGGTCGGCATTATGGCCGTCATAGGAGGGATGGCCGGAACGGAAATCGAAACCATCGGGGAAATCAAGGGCAATCTGCCTGCACTCGCGCCGCCCGATCCGATGAGCCCCTGGCTCTATGCAGGATCATTCAGTCTGGCCCATTTAGTGGGAGAAGGCATGGTGATCGGTCTCGTAGCTTTCATGGAAACCCTCTCCATTTCGAAGATCCTGGCCGGACGCACCGGACGCCGCGTGGACGTCAACCGGGAGCCCATATCGCTGGGCCTTGCCAATCTCGGCGGGGCCTTCTTCCAATGCTATCCGGCGGCAGGAAGCCTGTCCAAGTCCTCGGTCAGCTACCAGGCGGAGGCCAGGAGCCAGTTGGCAGCGTTGACCGCAGTGGTCCTGGTAGTCCTTGCTGTGTCCTTTCTCAGCCGGCTTCTGGCCATCGTGCCTAAAGCTTGCCTTGCAGCCATCGTCATGGTGGCGGTCTATCACCTCATCGACATTCCTCAGATCATTCGAGCTTTTCGAGTGAAGAAGACCGACGGGATGGTCATAGTAGTGACCTTCATAGCTACGACTCATCGATCTGACCGGTAAAAGGAGCTTCTCATTGAAAATACAGGCGAATTGCAAGGGCAGGTCACGCAATCCGTTGATTTTATTAGCCAGCTTCCGTCCGGAAAGGGTCCTTTTCCGCCCCCGGATCGAGTCCGGGGCAGGCTCTGGCGGTGTCAATCAATCTCGACGCTCCGCGAGGCGGTACCCAAGTACGCCTCCGCGCAAACCCTCGATTTCCTAGCCAGAACGGAAAATCCCTCCTTTCCGAACAGAAACCTCGCGGGGCGTGGAGTTCTTATCCGGGGTTTCCGGATGGACACTGCTATTGGAATTTCATTTTCTGCAATAACAATGGGAAATGCATTGAACCGATCCATTGAGCACTGATACGGAGTCGCATTCAAACACTCACTGTGTTGGCTTCGTCGTCGCCTTGTTATCATTTTGAATGCGACTCCGTATGGCACCGGCACGCGACGCAAAACCGCGAAGAAGAATGAACAGCACTCTGCAGCCCGGGCCACGATCCGGCCTCGTGGAATCGCGTGAAAAATACCGGGGGCACACGTTTGCCGGTTTAACCTGAATTCCACAATTCCTGAATATTATAGCATGAAGAGATTTAGCCCTGCCAAATGGCAACGAGAAGCGGCAAAAAGCAGGGAAGATGCTGTTACGGATGCCGGAAGTCAGATGTCGGAGGTCGGAAAAAAGCATTTCCCGATCCGAGCGGCGTGTCAACTTTCATTTGCCGCCCGCTGTAGAGCGCGGGAGGCGGGAGCGAGAAGGGGGAAGCGCAGCGGAGTGAAGAGTTCGAGGATTAAGACTGTGGGGGAAATGACTGAGGGTTTGCGGAACGGATGGCGAATCCAGTCCATGGATCCCCTCTTCGAGAGCTTATAGGAAGTCGCGTTCAAGATTGAAGCGGTGGAAAAGAGCGGAGGAATGTTTCCCCCGCACCCCCCGGGATAACCGAACTCTTTCAAGTTTATGTGACTCGGATCGGCCTCACCGGGCATAGAATAGCCACAAACCGGCCCGGCCTCGGTCGGGCCGGCTGCGTTTCACCTTTTTTCCTGCGTCTACAGTAGCTCTCTATGAAGTCTTGCGCCAGAGGCCCATCGCCGGGATGCGCACATGAAATCCGGCGAAAAGCGTAACCCAGGTGCTTCCCGGCCAAGTGAACTCACTGCTCATTTTTGACGCCTGGATCCCGGCAGGCGGGGTCCGTATATCCAGGCACAGGGACATACACCGGGTGATCGATTATCCATTCTTCCTTGTACCGGACTTCCGGAGCGGAGCGATTACCTGGATCATAACATTGGGACGGGGGCCGAAGCGCATCCGCATGTACGCTGGTTACGAATCCCCCGGTTACAATCACAAACGACAGAGCAATCCCGAGAATCAATTTCTTGCTCATTATCACCTCCTGAAGAGATTTGGAGAATGCTCCCTAATCCTGCAACATACCAGAATCACCTTCAAAATCCCATTAATAAAACCTAAGGCAATTTATGGCCCAGTCAACGCCGGCGCTCACAAGAGGAGGCGCAACGCAGGCTTAACCAGTTCCCGCCCGGAAAGGGTCCTTTTCCGCCCCCGGATCGAGTCCGGGGCAGGCTCTGGCGGTGTCAATCAATCTCGACGCTCCGCGAGGCGGTACCGGCGTACGCCTCCGCGCAAACCCTCGATTTCCTAGCCAGAACGGAAAATCCCTCCTTTCCGCACAGAAACCTCGCGGGGCGTGGAGTTCTTATCCGGTGTTTCCGGATGGACACTGCGTAATTTTCTATGTGTTTTCGGTAGGTTGGATATTGTTGTCTCGTCGGTCTCTGAAAGTCCTGTCTGAAAGGGGTGTGTGGTGGAAATGGGAAATGGGTCCCTTTTACGTGTCCGTTAGTGGGTCCCTATTGCATTTCCGTTCACAGATGAACGAAGCCAAGCTGGCTGAAAAACTCCGCCGCCACTACTCACAGGATGGAGAGTACCGAGTCTTGTTTTTTATGAGTTCCAGACCGGACGAACTGGA
Organism: Syntrophobacteraceae bacterium; assembly: GCA_049512295.1. Taxonomy (GTDB): domain Bacteria; phylum Desulfobacterota; class Syntrophobacteria; order Syntrophobacterales; family Syntrophobacteraceae; genus SbD1. Next base: position 4,612 of record JBEKXG010000353.1, on the reverse strand, counting down.
AGAATCCCGTCTTAAAAAGGTCTTTTGAAATTTCACGAGAAGTGCTAAAAAGGGGAAAGGGGAAGATTTTAGGGTGCTGTTACTCACAATTTCTGGAGAACGGAAAGATATGGAATCATCGCTCAGAAGAGCTATCATTGTAGCAATTATTCTCTTATTTCTTCCAGTCGTCAGTTCCGGTCAGACACAGGAACAGTTCGACTCCGTTACAGGCAAAGCCCCGACAGAGGAAAAATTCAATAACGACGCAGGAAATTCAACAGGAGGTATCCCGTCAGAGAAAAATTCCCAGGACTCCGCACAAACTTTGAAACGGAACGGATCCATGACACCCGAAGAATTCTGCTCTGATCACTTCGGGAAAAAAACCAAAGAGTACAAAAGATGCGTTCAGCAAGCTGGTAGGGCCATCGGACGCAAATAGGCCGTTGAAGAGGAGACTGGATTGTGAAACATAAATATATCGCCCTTTGAGGCCGCTGTTCAACGGGTGTTTGAGACAATTCATTATCATCTTCCCTTGATATAGTGAACACGAAATTAAACCCGTCCAGACGGGCCTCGTACCGATAGGTTTTCCGCTCGTCCGCAATCTCCGGCCTGGCCGCTTGCGACGCTCCGGTCCATGCTCTGGACTGGTTCGGCATCTAAGCCCGAAATTGCGGCATCGTCACGCTCTTTATAAGGAGCCAGTTCTTACCTTCTTCGCCCGCTGCTCCCTTCATTCTGGCCAGAACCCAACTGCCTCGGAGCTTTTCGCCGTGCAGTCTTATTTTGAGATCACCTTTCGCATAGCCCTCCTCCGGGTCGGCTTCCGGTTCCCAAGTGGCGCGATCCCAAAGCATTACCGTCCCGCCGCCGTACTCGACTTTCGGGATAATTCCCTCAAACGAGCCGTATTCGATGGGATGGTCCTCCACGTGCACAGCCAGCATCTTCTCGCCCGGGAGCAAACTGGGACCTTTCGGAATTGCCCAACTTTTGAGAACTCCGCCCAGTTCGAGACGCAGGTCATAGTGCAGACGGCTCGCGGCGTGTTTCTGAATGACGTAGAGTCTGTCGGTCCTGCTCGGCTCTACCTTGCCCGCCGGCTCCGGTGTTCGTTTGAAGTCGCGTTTGCCGTGATACCGATCCAGTCCCATGCTCACCCCCGGGTTTCATTCAAAGCACCAAGACAACAGCAGGGGAACCAATCCTCCCGCACCCACTCAGATTCCGGCCTGATGCCGCTGGCACAAGCCGCAAGAAGAAATCAAAAATTTTATCCCCGGTCCCCTGCGGCCTCTCTGCCTGTTTCTCTGCCGGATTCTCCATCTTTCGCAGGTTCTTTTTCCTTGCCCCGTTTTTGTGCGGCCTGCTGCACGCTCCTTTTCAGAAGTTCCATCATATCGATGACTTTGCCTTCCTCCCTGCCTTCGGCGACTTCCTGCGCCGGCGGCATCCCTTCGCCTGCCTGGGCCTTCTTTTGGATCCATTCCATCAGGGCTTCGCCATACTCGTCATGATACTTGCTCGGGTCCCACTCGCTGGTCATGCTGTCTACAAGCATTTCAGCAATCTGCAGTTCCCTTTCCGTCACCTTGTAATCCTCGATGCTTCCGGCGGGAAATTTGAACTCCGCAGGGTCGCGCAGTTCCTGGTAGTATCGAAGGACGTTGAGCACCAGGACGTTTCCCTGCGGGATCAGGGCCGCAAGGTACTGGCGGGTGTGGATCACCACTTTTCCTATCCCCACTTTTCCCGTCCGCTTGAGCACCTCCCTCAGGAGCACGAATCCCTTGTCCGCCTTCTTGCCTGGAACAACATAGTAGGGCTTTTCGAAATACTTGTATTCGATTGCAGCCAGGTTGACAAAATCCTCGATCTCTATTGTCTGAGTTGCCTCGACGGCGGCTTTTTTGAAATCCTCGTCGGTAAGGAGGACGTAGTCGCCCTCGTCTTGCTTATAGCCCTTTACGATCTGGTCCCAGGGCACCTGCTCCCCGGTACTCTCGCTCACCCGCTCGTACCGCACTTCGGACATATTGCGCTTGTCCAGCAGCTTGAAATGCATTTCCGACCTTTCTTCGGCCGAATAGAGCGTAATGGGTACGTTTACCAAGCCAAAAGAAACGCTTCCCTTCCATATTGGGTGCGACATTTTCCCTCCCCGCAAATCCTATATTGTTGGATCTCTTTTCCCGCCAAATTCGGGCAGGGAAAGATGAAGATTATCCCAAAAAAGATAACGTTGTGCGGAGGGCAGGCAATGGAGATATATGTCCAAGTGATTGGAATAATTAATTATGAATTGCCCCCCCCGGCACCGCCGTCAGTGTTACCTTTTCCGAAAAAGAAACGCATGGGCCGAGAGCCCGGCGCCGAAGGCGAGCATCACGCACCACTCGCCGGGAGCGATGCCCTGCTGCTCCAACTCATCGAGCACGAACCATACCGTGGGTGACGACATATTCCCATATTCCGCAAGGATCGTGCGTGTCGCTTGTAACCGCTCCTCGGGGATCCCGATCTCGTCCCGCGCGGCATTGATGATCTTCTCTCCGCCCGTATGCACCGCCCAGTGTTTGACGTCGTGTACGGCGAGAGAGCTGGACTTTAAAACATCCGTAACGACTGACGCCGCAGCCTTATTTACCAATTGAGGCAGTTCCTAAGGAAAGTTGATTATGGAGCTGTCCATTTTTATGAACATACCGTATCGCGTCGCGCTGCTCAGGCACATACCTGCCTGCCGAGGCGACCAGTTCCAACCCCTTGGGCCGGTTCGAGAGCACGGCCGCTGCCGCCCCGTCGCCGAACAGGGCGTTCGAGACGATGAGGCTGACATCGTTGTCCACCTGAAGGGTAGCGCTGCATATCTCGACGGAAGCGCTCCCTACAAGACCGTCTCCATTTTTCCCGAGCAACGACTCAGCCACCTGGAGATTCGGGATCGCGCCGCCGCAGCCGCTGCCTACGAGGTCGTATGTCCGTATTGTGCGGGAGAGCCCCAGTTTTTCCAGGAGGTACGTCGAGATGCCGGGACAGATGTAGCCGGTGCAGGTATTCACCACCAGGCCTGTCACATCACTTACGTTCGCCCCCGCCTTCGCCATCGCTTTCTGAATGGCTTGGGCGGAGAGTTCGACGGACCAATGCATGAACCGCGTGATGTGTGCATCCGGATCTTCGTCCACGAGGGTCTCGATACGCTCGACGGCAAAGTGCCTCTTTTTGATGCTCGGATGGGAAAAAACTGCATCGCTGAGCGACAGGCTCCCGGAGTTCAGTCTGTCCGAGTAATGATTCCGCATGAACTCTTCAGCCGTCGCCTGGTCGGCGATGTAGGGCGCCGGGACGACCGCAAATGAGGCGATGTGAGCGTTTTGTCCCTGTATTGACATACAATTATGTCCTTTCCGTGAGCCGAGACTTTTGTTTGAGTTGTCAGTTGTCGGTTATAGATTGCGAATCGGTTTTTCACACATCCATTCCCGCAAACCGTAATCCCCGGCGGATGAAGCGCGTGTGCCGCCAGAGCGGAGCCCTGAGCCCCAGCCGATATCCAACGCGGTGGATTGCGGGAAGGAACGAGAAGTTGAGAGAATCGCCGCTCATAAAATTCATGTGGCTGTTCGAGAACGATAGGAACTTCAGTGCGCGAGCGGATTGACTGTACGAGTAAAGACAGGCCAGGGATGTAGAACATGGGCCCTCGCATGTCGTTATTATCAATATTCCGCACTGAAAGGCCCATGACGTCAGGATTTGATTTCCGGAGAGCCGACGCAATCGCGCGCACGGGGTCGCGTTCGAACATCAGGTCGAGCACGCTGACCTTGTGGCCTGCCCGTTCCGCGGCCTCTGCGACCATGCATGCCCCGATCGGCATGACCGGCATGGGGAAGACGCTTTGATTGGTACCGATGATGAGGACGTTCATGATGCCTTTCCTGTAACCACTCGGGTCTGTCTCGCGCAAAGCCGCAAAGCGCGCATACCCTTAGGCAGCAGGCCTATCCGGGCTTCTTGAACAATGGATTTGAGACGACCCCGATAAAGCATGGAGTCGTCTCAATCCTTGTTGGTTTGGTGGGACGCGATTAGCGACGTGTCGCCCAATACGCATTCGCCTCTGCTTCGAGCTTGTCGAGACGCGTGTAGTAGTCCGGGAATTCTTTCAGATGCGCCCAGGCAATCTTACCCGTGACGGTCATGTCATCATCTGTGACGTTGGTGTCCGGGTCGTGTGCGCCATGCTCCAACTCGACTTCAAGACCACGGCGGAACTGCTCCACAGGGATCTTGGTCCAGTCCACTCCGAGTGTGGCCCCCATCCGCTCGGCCTCTTCTGTGCTGATCGTACGCTTGCTCGCCATAATCGTCTCCTCCTCGCAAGGATTCCCCTGCAGGGGTGTGCGGACGTGAATATACCCGCTCTCCTCTGTGCTGACAATCTCCCCAGCGTTCAGTCAGATCTCTATTCCGTCGTTTTACCGTCGAAGTGTTCGTTGTCCGTCTCAGCGTCGGCGCGGGTATGGTGGACAACGCCGTCCCGATGATTCGGCGGCGCATAGAGGGTATAGAGCTTCAGTGGAACACTGCCGGTATTGATGATGTTGTGATTCGTCCC
>JBEKXG010000352.1:0-5658 GCA_049512295.1 Syntrophobacteraceae bacterium | reverse complement strand
CCCGACAATATATGCACCTTGACTCGCCCGCCGCCGAAGTGCTTTAGTACGCAATCTGGCCGCGCGGTGATACGCCTGGAGCGCGCGGCGATTCTGCAAGCGCGCACCCTGGCCACGGCGGCACGCCTATAGCGCGCGGCGATTCTGCAAGCGCGCAATCGGGCCGCGGCGCCTCGCCGCTGGAATGGACTGAAAATGGCCCCTGATACCACCGAGTTTACCCAGCTTGGAAAAGAAGCTAGAATAGCCGGGACCCCGCAGGAGGCGGTCCTGGAAACATTTCAAAACGCTAATCCGGGAGCCGACTACGTGGTTCGCCTGAGCGCCCCGGAGTTCACGACCCTCTGTCCTATAACGGGCCAGCCGGACTTTGCCATAATAGTGGTGGACTATGTGCCTTCCGATCTGCTCGTGGAAAGCAAGTCATTCAAGCTCTTTTTGGGGAGCTTTCGCAACTTCGGCACATTTAACGAAGATTGCACCGTCTACATTCATGATCGACTAAAGCATGCCATGTCGCCGAAGTTCATCCGTGTGAGCGGTCTTTGGAATGCGAGGGGCGGAATCGCAATAGATGTCGTGGTGGAGAGCGGCGCTTTGCCTCCATCGTGTACTATTCTGCCCTTGGGCAAGACAGACTACCGGGGGGGAAGGGAGTAGCTCGCGCGAAAGCGGTAAGAAAAGAGCGGAGAATGATTTTTCACTTTAAGGATTCCCCCAGGTTCTTTATCCTCCTATGGGTGACGCTTAGTATCGGAGATCGATGCATGAACAAATACTACGATGCAAATCTGGAAAATTCAGTAACGGCGCTGGGGAATGATCCTGGCGTCCAGCCTGGTATCGAGTCTGACTACGAGACTACGGCGGACGGCACGGAATATGAGGATACCGGCATCACCAAGCCTTTTAACCCCACCTTGATCAAAATTAGTACCAAGCAGATGAGCTTGGACACTCTCATCAAGCGTATGCAGGAAGGAGAAGTGGACTTGGCGCCGGATTTCCAGCGGGCCGAAGTCTGGAAACCGACGGCGAAATCCAGGCTGATAGAGTCCCTCCTTATCCGAATCCCCCTGCCAGCTTTCTACATGGATGCCACTGACGAGGATAACTGGCTTGTGGTCGATGGGCTCCAGAGGCTCTCCACTCTCAGGGATTTCGTCATCAAAAAAACTATGAAACTCCAAGACCTTGAGTTTCTTACACAATTTCAGGGTTTCACCTATGAGGGTTTGCCGAGAAACTATCAGCGCCGCATCGAGGAAACTCAGGTCACTGTCTATCAGATCGAACGGGGTACACCGCCTGAGGTTAAGTTTAACATCTTCAAACGCATCAATACGGGAGGTTTACCTCTTTCGTCGCAAGAGATACGTCACGCTTTGAACCAGGGGCCGGTCACTTCTTATTTGAAGCTTTTGGCTGATTCAAAGGAGTTTCAACGGGCAACATACAAGGGTGTAAGCGATTCGCGCATGGCTGCCCGCGAGTGTGTGCTCAGATTCATGGCTTTTACTCTCACCCCTCCGGAAACATACAAAGCCGCTGACTTTGACGCGTTTCTCAGTGACTCGATGGGATATCTCAACCGAGCGTCTGAAAGTGAAAGGGGCCGCCTCTCTAAGCGTTTGATCAGGTCATTGAACGCGTCTTACGAGATATTCCGGGACGCGGCGTTTCGCAAGCCAAAACAGCACGTCCGCTCCCCGGTCAACAAGGCATTGTTCGAGGTCTGGACGGTGGCGATGGATCACCAATCTGACGAAATAATCGAGCAGCTTAAAGCCTCTCGCGAAAAAGTGACGGGGAAGATCGTCGATTTCATGCGAAATTCCCCTGTCTTCCTAAACGCGATCTCTCAGGGCACAGGAGATGTTTCCAAGGTTCGGCTTCGCTTCGGTAGCTTTCGAAAAGCATTGGAGACAGCGCTATGATTACCAATCTGCTTCTTAAAAACTTCAAGTGTTTTGAATCACAATCTTTTGACATGCGCAATCTGACACTTCTAGCGGGACTCAATGGTATGGGCAAGTCATCCGTTCTACAAGCTCTCCTGCTTTTGCGGCAATCTTATCTGGATGGGCTCTTGCCGAATACCGGCTTGGAACTCAATGGGTCTTTGGTCAGATTGGGCACAGCCCAAGATGTTCTTTACGAAGACGCACAAAGCGACGAGTTTGAAATAGGGATACTTTGGGATGATGGGGCTTCTGCCGAGTTTATCATTCAATACTTCAGGGAAGCCGATGTACTTGGAATTGCCGGCTCTCTGGATCGCAGTATTTTCAAGAGGGCACCGTTTACCGACGGCTTTCACTACTTGCAGGCTGAGCGGCTTGGTCCAAGACTTACCAACGCCATCTCAGACTACCAGGTTCGTGACCACCGCCAAGTAGGCGCCACCGGTGAATACTCTCAGCATTTCCTTCACGTTTACGGAACTCAGAGTGTCAGTGACAATAGGGTGCGTCATGCAGAATCGGAACCCCACGATCTCCGGGCGCAAGTTCAAGCTTGGCTCCATGAGATCAGCCCAGGGACAGAACTGCATCTGGAAATGCACTCGGAGATGGACTTGGTTAATTTGCGCTATTCTTTTGTAACAGGGGATCAACGCAGTAATCTATACCGGGCCACTTCCGTGGGTTTTGGTATAACCTATGTGCTGCCAGTGCTCGTTGCCGTGCTTTCGTCCTCCCCGGGAGATATTGTCCTCGTCGAGAACCCTGAAGCGCATCTACATCCAAAAGGCCAGGTCCGACTGGGAGAGTTGCTGGCGAGAGCAGGGGCTGCAGGCATCCAGGTCATCGTTGAGACACACAGCGACCACATCCTCAATGGAGTGCGACTGGCAGTGCATGGGGGGATTAAACCCGAATCTGTGGGCATTTATTACTTCTCCCGGACAGCGGAAGCGGGCCGGGTCCGCAGTATCGTGGAATCGCCCGTCATTGACAGGGACGGGCGGCTCGATCAATGGCCTGACGGATTCTTTGATGAATGGGATAAGAGTCTTGAACGCTTGCTTGCACCCGGTGAGGCGTAACCTATGCAATTAGAGATGTTCTTTAATGAGCTTTCATCTACCCCTATTGCCTCTGAGGTGCTATCCGGGCATCAACGAGTGAACCAATTTGTCCACACTATGGTGGCAGCAACAGCTCGCGGCGTGCGTCGTGTACTCCATATCCCTAAGGACTTCTTCAGCAGCACTATTGCACCGAACTACAACTGGTACCAATGGCTTAGTGACAGTCGTATTGATCGCGAAACAAAGCGGTATATTCAATCGCTTGCAACCAAGGCGCCATTTCTCCGCGGAGAACCCGACACCCAAGCAGAGTGGGCCGAAATAGACTGCCTCTGGCAGAAGAAGTCGGCGCTGGGACTGAAAGCTGCGTACGTAGCTGATGGACTTGCGATTAGCTTGCTCTCAAGATCTGATTGGGACAACCCTCTCATTGAATGCGAAATTCAGGAGGTAGTGGACGAGGACATCGATTGCCGGATCGATCCCATTCACCACGCATCAAGAAGAGAACATATATGGGAGCACATTGATTGGATTCTCCAGCGCATCCAAACTACAGTCTTAGATGGCAAGGAGCTTTGGCGTCATATGAGTGATTTTTTTCCGTCGCTCATCTGTTGTACTGAAGTCGAGAAGCAGATGGCCAATCTACCAAAGCTGGCACTCGCGAGCATAACCAGGGGGCTTTTTCACTTGAACGCCTTCTGTGTAAGTTGGCGGTCTGGAGGATTTGACGCAAATGGGGTTGGTTGCAACGTCTCTCCCGATTCACCATCGACGTTGCAGAAATATGGTGATCAGCGCGAGTTCACCTGCCCGGGTGGACAAAGACGTGTCTTCAGTTGGCATGTTAAGGCAGGCAAGTGGCGAATCTATTTCGATCCTGCCGCAGGTGTGGGCCATTTATTTATCGGTTATGTGGGAGGGCATCTGCGAACAGTCGAATTTAATTAGAGCTAATCGCAAACGCAGAAGTTGAGAGACCAGAAAGAAGATAACTGACATTGAACATTGGAGAATGGGTACATTCTGAAAAACTGCTGGTTAAAATCGGAACCTCTTCATTTCACGCGGCTCTGCGAGCCTATCCAGTTTTGGTCGTATTTTGTGCTGAAATTGATCGCAAGTGACGCCGGTTGTAGGTTGTTTGTGAGCTGAAAAATGTTCCATTGTCGCTGAGGGCAAATGCCCGTTTTTTTAGACACGACCAGGAGAAGCCAGGCCATAGGGACTTGATGTTAGTTTTCAACGGGGCCGCATGAGACTCGCATTCAGCACCAATGCATTCGTCAGGTATTCAGTCCCTGAGGCAATCGAGATCATTGCCGAAACCGGGTATTCGGGCGTGGAAATCCTTGCCGATACCCCACACCTCTATCCGTTCTCGACAGCGGAGGCCGATCTTGCCGAAATTGCCGGTTCGCTGGAAAAAAACCGGATACAGGCAGCCAATATAAACGCCAACACCGCTGTCGGCTATTACGGGGCGAGGTTCTGGGAGCCTCTTTTCGAACCGTCGCTTGCCAACCCCGAACCGGACGCCCGAAAGTGGCGGGTCGAGTTCACGAAAAGATGCATCGACATGGCCCGGTTTCTCTCCTGCCCGAACGTGAGCGTGACTTCCGGGAGGATGGTCCCCGGTGTGAGGCCTGAGAAATCGTTGGCGTTGCTGAAACAATCCCTCTTTGAGATAGTGGAATACGCCGCTGCAAAACATGTCCGGGTGGGTATGGAATATGAGCCCGGACTTCTTGTCGAACGGGCGGATGAACTGGAGGGTTTGATCCTGGAAATCGGCGATGAAAACTTCGGCGCCAACCTCGACCTGGGGCACAGCTATCTTGCAGGGGAGGTCCCGTCTCATGTGGCGCTAAGGCTTGCTTCAAGGATTTTTCATATTCACATCGAGGATATAGGCAACCGAAAACATTACCATCTTATTCCAGGGGAAGGGGACATCGACTTCGGGGAAATTTTCCAGGCCCTGTCCCGAATCGGCTATGACGGGTTCGTAACGGTCGAGCTTTATACCTTTCCGGAAAACCCCGCGCAGGCGGCGGGAAAAGCCTTCGATTATCTTAAAAATGTATTTGTGAACGGGACTGTAAAATGAAATTTGCTTTCAGCTCAAACGCGTTTGTTCACGGCACTCTTTCTGACGCCATATGTTGTCTTGCCGGCATCGGCTACGAGGGAATCGAAATCATGGCCGATGTTCCTCATGCCTACCCGCTCTATTTCACCGGGGAGGACATAAGGCAAACCAGGAAGCTCCTCGACGAAAAGCGCATCCAAATCTCGAACCTGAACGCCTTTATGCACAACGCCGACGGAGACACTTACCACCCTTCCTGGATAGAGAAGGACCCGGCCGAGAGGGCCAGGAGGGTTGAGTACACACTCAGGTGCATCGACCTGGCTGAAAAGCTTGGCGCCCCCCACATCTCTACGGAACCCGGCGGGCCCCTGGACGGGATTTCCCGTGAAGAAGGCCTCTCGCATTTTTTGGCCGGCCTGAGGTCTGTAGAGGGCAGTGCGCGCCGGAAGGGAATAAAGGTACTGATCGAACCCGAACCCGGGCTTCTTATCGAAAACAGTGCTGAATTCCTGGAAATCTACGGAAA
>JBEKXG010000351.1:0-5668 GCA_049512295.1 Syntrophobacteraceae bacterium | reverse complement strand
CCGCTCCGCCGATCGCATAATTATAAATAAAAATCTTTTCCCATGGAGACAGTTCTCCGCCGGGCAGCTTCTTTACATCGGACCCCGTCACCAAAACGAGATCGCTGAAATAGGGCAGAATCAGTGCGCTCCGATCGGCCGACTCTTGTACCTCGGCTCCAAGACTCTCCGCTATAACGTGGAAATCCCTCTTTTGCACTTCCTCGCAAAGGAACTCCTTTGTCTTTTCGAAACTCTCACGGCTAACGCCAATCCCCGACCGGAGCTGTTCCTTCAACCGATCCCGCAGGGTTTGGACCTGCTGTTCATCCAGGTGGGGACATGCGGCAATGTCTTCCTGTCCGGCAATTACCAGGGTTGCGAAAGCAAGACACGTGTTTTGGCCGCATTCTCCACAGTTGGTCCGCGCAGTAGCCTTGTAGAGATCAAGGGGGGCAACCCGGTTTCTCAAAGTCTCTCGATCAGCCATGGGCTGCATTTCCTTTTAGCACGGTATTACGGTTCACAGGCTTAAGCCGAGTCGGGTAGCCCCGGCCCGGCAGGGGTAAGGAGTCGAGCCATTACGTCAAAAAACAGTCGAGCGCGGACCGGTTAATTCCTTTTGACGATGCGGAGATCATCGGTTTTCGATCACGAACGAGGCATTTTAACCGCTATTGAAGGAAAACGGCAAACATTCGGCCGGTCTTTTCACATTCCATCCTCCGGCTGCCTGCGGTTTAAGGATGCAAATCAGCTCTTTTTCCCGTTGGCAAATGTTGGCAAAAGTTTGGTTTTCCGGGGCTGGTTGGGCAAAGAAAAAGGCAAAGTCGGGCAAATTGAAGGGCCGCTCAATAGCTCGTACATTGCATGGAGTTACCGTTCCACCAGCAACGGGTCGTTACTGGAGTACCTGCCCACACTGGATTGAAATTTCTCGGGCTAAGCCTCTCAAAGTGTTGTGTTCAAAAACCACTTGTGGTAGGGAGTTTTTTACTTAATTTAAATACGTTGAACCTCCGATCTGATTTAGGGTAATATTTTCTCCACCTTACAGACAGGATCGTACTAGATGACTGATCCCAACAAAGCCTTCCCTTTGCCTGATTTTGAAAATCCTCCGGTCATTGAAGTTGTCTGCGGGATTCAGTTTAAGCCCCTTGTCAAATTCCTTTCACCCCATATAGGCCTGTTATGGGGAAGATTCAAGGCTGAGTACCCTGAGACCCGCGAAGTTGCCCCTCTGAACCCAGTTGTGGAAAAATTTGATACCCCGCCCCAGGTCTCGTTTGAAATAAGCAATACCCCTCCACTCCCGCGCGTTTGGTTTCTTGAGAGCAAGGGGAATTGCGTTATACAGGTTCAACGGGATAGGTTATTACATAACTGGAGAAAGGTGGACAATAAGGACCAATACCCGAGATACGAAAATGTCAAAGAAAACTTCTCGGATGCTCTAACAAATTTCAAGTCCTTCTTGGCTGAGAACTCGCTCGGGGCAATCGAGCCCGTGCAATACGAAATGACTTATATAAATCACATTCTCCAAGGGGAAGGATGGCGCGATCTAAGCGAAATAGGTGATGTTTTTCCAGACTTTTCATTTCGAAGAGCAGACAAGCGATTCTTGCCTGCCCCTAATAGCCTCAATTGGCATACATCCTTTATGTTGCCTCAAGCTACCGGTCGATTGCATGCAAGAATACGTTACGTAAAATTACGTGACACTGGCAAACCCCTACTGCTTCTAGATCTTACGGTCCGAGGTATTGGCGAAGATAGCTCACCAGAGGCAATGGGAGCTTGGTTTGATGTTGCACACGAATGGATCGTTCGCGGCTTTGCTGATCTGACAGGAAATGAGGTTCAAAAGATATGGAAAAGGAGAACATAGTCACTATCGCTGAACTGGCGTGCAAGGCCCACTTGGCCGGAAAAGCGCTCAATGCGATTAGCGCTGTGGCCACCTCATTCGATATTGAATTCGAGCCAGAAGTCGCATCCGATTCTGCTTTCGTCCAATCGCCAAAAGGCCGAGTCAGTCGGGGGTGTGGCCATGGGATTTCTGGCGTATCGGTTGGCGATACTGCTTATGCCATGGAGTTGGATGATTGGGTAGAGTACTATCAGGCTGATTTTGGCCAACAAGGCTTTGTTTGTTTCGGCGCCAATATTTTGGGAAGTGGACGCGATAGGATTTATTCCCTTTCTCCCGGCTTATCCGAGGAAATAAGCCCTGCATTCCAAGCTGAGCGACTGGTAGTTTCTCCCTCGGCACCACCTCTCAGGGTTCCGTCCCTGCCGGAAGATATGTATGCCTTCGCCGAGAAACACGGACTGTGGGGCAATCTTGAAACTGCAGTGAAATTGTTAAATGATTGTTTCCCAGGAGCAACAAGCGGACAGCTAAAATTAGAAAATGACCCTGAAACAGAGGAAGAATGGCTGGTCATTGAATTTGAAATTGATGAAGAAATTGACGATATTCTCAATAGTTACGATTTCTATACCGATCTGTGGATATCTTCCGTCCCTTGGCCAGAAAGAGAAAAGATCAGGCTCTCATACATTGCTATTTGACTAATATGGAACCACGAGAATTCCACATATTGGCCTCCACGCTGGTTGTTCAGCCCAAGCCAGCCGAAATCAGAACTGCGATCAGTAGAGCTTACTATGCAATATTTAATATGACTGCACAATTCCTGGTAAATTTAGGATTCACATTGCCAAGGACCAATGTGCATGTTGCGGTTCAGCACCGGCTCCAAAACTGTGCTGACATGGAAATGAAGAAAGTAGGATCACAGTTGACAGAACTCCATAATAAGAGAATTCAAGCGGACTATCGACTGAATGAGAAATCAATTGAGAATCAGAAAACGGCTTTGACTGTAATCTCGCAGGTTGATCGAATGATGCAACTTGTAGAAAATTGTACTGAACCAAGGCAACAACTCATCATTAGAGCAATTCAAGAATGGGAAAATATTTCAGGAAACCGGTGAACCTCACTTCAAACCTCCTCGAACAAACCCTTCACCCTTACATCCAGGGCTCGGGCGACAGCTTCCAGCGTCTCTGGCTTACACGAAGGAAGGTTTTCATTCTTGTAAGCTTGGGGTTTTAACCCTTTCTCCACAACGTCCCCGGTGATGAGCCGGGCTTTAAGCGCTGTTTTGTGGTATAAACTTTTGGGGGGATAGGGTAGCTCCCGACAAAAGCAATTCCCGGTTGCTTTTCCTCTCAAAGACTCCCGGGGCCGCTACGGGAGGCGGGGATGCCCGGAAAGCTTTTCCACGATCTTGGAAGGACGGCCGTAGAAACATGGTCCGGGCCGGCATACCCGAGCGAGTAGCCATGATGATCTCCAGACACAAGACCCGCTCTATTTTTGACCGCTATAACATCGTGAGTGAATCCGACCTGGAGCTTGCGGCATCGAGGCAGGAAGCCTATTTGAATTCCGTTACGGGCACAAAAACGGGCACAGTCACGGAAATGAAAAAGCGGGCACAGCCCGCAAAGTGAGTGCCGGAGGAGAGAATCGAACTCTCACAGGATTGCTCCTACTGGATTTTGAGTCCGAAAAAGACTCCAGCGTCAAACCTAAGTATAGAGCCGAAATGCCCGACACACAAGGCAAATCGGCTCTTTTTTATGTTGGCAAACGTTGGGTTATTTTTGGATTTCCGGGGCTGGTCGGGCAAAGTGAAAGGCAAAGTCGGGAGATGGTGTCCAGGCTGACCGAAAGGGAAATATTTCTTGACTTGATTAACGTATTGCGTTAACGGTACTGGCCAAAAGGGCCGATAATGAATATAATATTCAAGAGCGAGAAATTTGCGGAAGAATGTAACCAGCAGGAAGTATTACTCCAGCGGCATGGACGGCAGCGAGGTAACCTCATCCGCAGAAGGCTTGACGATCTTAGAGCGGCGGCAAATCTGAGCGATATTGGTCGGATTTATAGACGTTGCCATGAACTGAAAGGGAAAAGAAAGGGACAGTTATCACTCGATTTGGACGGACCTCATAGGCTCATTTTCAAGGTGGCAAATGACCCCATCCCGATTAAGGCGGACGAAGGCCTTGATTGGACTCAGGTAACCTCAATAGAAATTCTCGGCGTGGAGGATACTCATGAATAGAGCAACACTAAACCAATATACTCCAGACTACGTTTCACCACCCGGCGAGACCCTGAGCGAAATTCTTGAAGATCGAGAAATGTCCCAAGCTGATTTGGCGGATCGAACTGGGAGAGCAAAAAAGACGATCAACGAGATCGTCAAAGGGAAAGCGCCAATTACTCCTAGGATTGCCCTTGAACTGGAGAGCGTCTTAGGCGTTCCAGCCTCATTCTGGAATAGCAGGGAAAGTCAGTATAGAGAGCACCTCGCTCGTTGTGAGGAGCAAGTAAGGCTCCAAAAACACTTAGAATGGCTCGATTTGATTCCAGTCCGAGCGATGATCAAATTGGGCTGGATTGAGGGATTTAAAGATAAAATCTATCAACTTAGAGAAATTCTGAAGTTTTTCCAAATAAGCTCACCTGATCAATGGGGCATGTGCGTAAAGGCTTACACGGGACAGGTCGCATTCCGCAAGTCTAAAGCCTTCGAAAGTGATTTGCCCGCAGTCGTTGCTTGGCTGCGGAGAGGTGTAATAGAAGCAAGAGAATTGCAGTGTGGAACCTATGATCAAAATGAATTCAAAAAGGTTCTTCATTCGGTCCGAAAGATGACCGCTGAACATCCTGATGTTTTTCAATCCAAGATGATTGAAATGGCATCGTCAGCCGGCGTGGCTGTGGTCTTCATTCCCGAATTGCCAAAGACCAGGATAAGTGGGGCCACGCGCTGGTTATCGCCCCACAAAGCTATGATCCAATTAAGCCTTCTGTATAAGAGAAATGATCAGTTTTGGTTTTCTTTTTTTCACGAAGCCGCGCACATTCTTTTGCATGGTAAGCGTGATATTTTCATCAATGGTCAAGAGGACAGCCAAAACGTAAAGGAAAACGAGGCCAATGCTTTCGCGACGAACTTCCTCATTCCGCCTTCTTTCTAGAAGGTCTTGACCAAAGGGGGGGGGCCTTCAAAAGAAACGGTTTTGCGCTCTGCTTCCGAACTCGGCATTGCTCCGGGAATAATTGTCGGGCGCCTTCAGCGTGAGAGGGTTTTGCCATGGAGCTTCTATAATGACCTGAAGATCAGCTTTGAGTGGGCCGTTGAACCTAGGCGATTGGAGTAGCATGGACAGGCAAAACTTCGTGGAACCCTGATTTTTCCATAACTCTTGATTTTAATAGGGGGCGACTGTGGATATTGATAATTTCTTGAAGCTAAATAATGATCCAGGCAGGGTACTCCGCCAAATTGAGGAAAATAAAGCCTACACCTTCGGTTATGCAAACGTTCTTTACAAGAACCTAATTGATCAAATCGCCGAATTCGAAAAACGACTAAGATCCGATGAGGAGATTGGTGCTTATCTTGCCTCATTCGGAAAAGAGATTCTTGTGAGTATCGAAAAAGTCAGATACCATAACCCAGATTTCATTATTTTTGATTCGAGCAAACATGTTGAAGCTCCTCATGAGGACACTTCAACATTAGCGGACAATGGAGCGATAAATCAACACAAAATTGCAGATTCTGTGGCACTACATTTTTGACCGTTTGAA
>JBEKXG010000350.1:0-5670 GCA_049512295.1 Syntrophobacteraceae bacterium | reverse complement strand
AATACCGTCGAGGTGAAAGAAAACCATGAATCCGTGAGGTTCGAAAAGACGACGCGACCAAACCCCTTGCAGCAACGGGCCTTGGATCTGCTCGGCGTCAAACTTCTTATGTAGACATGCACATGCATGGCGTTACATTAATTGTTTCAGCCATATCAATAGCTTATGCATTTCGTTCGCAGGAACTTCGGGCTAGAGTATTTTCGCCCGCCCGGAGGATAGGGCAACGCTGGGGAGCGACCCGAGCGCCGAGGCGGGGGATAGACGGTGAGGCAGTTGTGCAAAGGTCTCAAACAGAAACGTGAGTGACCGTGCCTGAAATCACGCGTTGCGGCATCGTTCAATGTTATCCCGGCGTCAACGAAGACTCCAGCCTGGTCAGCCGCTCATCCATCCTTTCAAAGGAATGGGCAACCGCTTGCTGGTTGTCACGTGATTCAAACATGGCATGGTTCGTCCACCAATCCATTCCCATCTCTCTTGCCTTATCCACCGAGCAAATTACCAGGCGAATTTGAAGGGTGAGCAATTCGATATCGACCAGCTTGATTTTGATGTCCCCTGCGATAACAATGCCTTTATCCAAAATACGCTCAAGCAGATCTGCCAGATTTGCACTCTCGATAGAGTGCTGTGTACCCTTGTGAATGGCCATTTTGCTTCCTCCTACAATAGCTTCCCGAGAGGTCCCAGGTCGAGGTTAAGATCCTCCTCATCCAGATTGAATTCTTGCCGGAGTCTTTCGATTTCTTGCGTTTGCTTCATCAACGCCAACCCGAGTCTCTCAATTTCGGCATCGCTGAGGTATCCAGCGTCGATCCGCCTGATCGCCTGGCGCTCCAACAATTCATGAAGCAGCCTGACCAGCGTCAGGACCAACCTGCCAAGACCGTTCTTAACGTTGTCTTCATCGAGGTTAATTCTGGGTTGCCGAAAAACTGTCACGGCTTCTGAAACTGCCGGAGCAGGGTATCCTGAATCGCATCCGGCATTCATTACTCTGGCAAAATCGCTAACGCTCGTTGATTCAACTCTGGTCCCATTCATCGTGTGCATCCTTTGTTCGACTCCTCGTTATTCCGGCTTCCGGCTAACCTTTATATGAAAATCCCGCTTTGCCAAAGGGGGGGGTTGGGGGGATTTCCATGCTTCGTTGTGACCTCTAGGGTCATCGGGGTCAAGAGATGCATTCAGGGATGGTCAAACCCTGAGCGCCGCCTGCGGCAGCTCTGGATCTCGCGCCGACTCAATGGAAGTCAGCACAAGCTGCAAACCCAGGTAGATGAGATCAATATTTGCAACCGAAATTCTGACTTCTCCTACCACTACGGCGCCCTTGTTGAGAATACGATCAAGCACCTCGCACAGCGTAACCTGTTCATTATCAAGAGCGGGAAGGTTGGACATCGACCATGCACCTCATCAAACTATACCCGTTAAGGATAGAATGTTACGGTTCGAATGAATGGAGTCCAAATTCTCATCCAGGTCCCATGGGGACCCCACGCGAAGCACGGAAAAATGCACAAGTCGATCCCTTCTCCTCTCTCATTGCATGCAGACTAAAGGATCTTGATTTCCAGAGCGGAACAGCTCTTGTCCCAGATGCATGAGAGCGCGTATCCCCCGGGGTTCACTTTGACGATAAACGACCGTCTGAGGCAAATCGGGAAATGCCTGCCGCAGGCGATCCCGGATTGCATCCTCCTGCCGGGCCAGGACAGAACAGAAAGCACAGTCTGTCGGGGGGGTGACGAGGTTGATAAGCAGCAAGGGCACGCCCAACGAGAGTCGGTCACAGGCCTTAATCAAATCCAGGGTTTCTTGAAAGGCCATTTCTGTTGGAATGGTTACGCTACAGAGCGCCGATCGAGTTGGATCCCGCAAGAGAGATTTAAAGCTCTTCAGCTCTTTGGACATTTTCACCAACCGCTGACTGACTTTCGGCAGGGAGAAGACCGCTCGATATTTTAAGAATAGGACGAAAAACACTTTAAGCCATCGGTCAATGAGTTCCGGAAGCTCCAGCAGGCGAATCAAATGGCCAGTCGGCGCTGAGTCCAGAATCAGGAGATCGTAGCTGCCCTGCACAAAAAATTCCAGGGCGCGGGTGAGAGCCATGATCTCGTCCAGACCTGGCGGGGAGAGATCAAGAATGCGCTCCAGCACTTCACGGTCAAAGGTCAAGTCAAAATTCGGCAGCGTTTCACTCAAGTATTGCGCCAGATCAGTCTGATACTCTTGTTTCAGCAAATCGAATTCGGTTTCCGCATTGAACTCGACCCCGCTGAGCCCAGGGACAATGCGCATGGGCTCGGGACCAACTGCGATGCCAAGACAGGCCGAGAGGGAGTGTGCCGGATCAATGGAGAAGAGCAAGATTTCCTTTTCTGAACCTTCTTGAGCCAGATGAAGAGCAGCGGCGCAGGCCAGGGTGGTCTTTCCCACTCCGCCTTTGCCTGCGAAAAAGAGCAATTTCAGCTGATGGAACGGATAATCCGAGATTGCCTCGACCTTAGACTGCAACTGCGGCGTCTCTTCCCGAGAACAATTCAAAGGGATGCGAGTCGGCGCCATCACTTCGTTCCAAAAGACTGTGAGACTGTCCATACCGCATACTTCGCGGGGGTAGAGTGGAATTCCCCAGACGGCATGATCCGCAAGAATCTCGTTTTCCGGAAGGGATTTCAGGGCCATCCTCTGGCAGCAGGCGGCCTCCCTGCACACCGGGCAGTCGTTATCCGGGAACAGGCGATTGACGAGGATTTCGGCTACGGGGATCCGCAGGTTTTGCAGGAACTGAAGCAAGGATGCGGTCTCCCGGACGGAGAGTTCCTCTGCCAGCATCACAGGGATGAACCGACAACGCCCGGTATCCTGCATGAGAGCCTGCATCCGGCTGACAGATCCGGATAAGTCCAGGAGAAAATGATCGAGGTGATCCCGTTGCCGGGAACCTTGAAAGACCACCTTCATATACCGATGTTTTGCCAGCAGAGTATCCAACGCGCGCAGCCACTTCCGGATCAGCCCCGGCATGGTCAGCAGTCGCAGAGTGTGTCCAGTGGGGGCGGTATCGACGATAACGCAGCTATGATCTCGATTTTCCACCCAGCTAGAGATTTCGAGAAAGGCCATGAGTTCGTCAAGACCGGGCAGGGAAAGCTCCAGGATTCTGGTGATGTCTTCCTCGTCGAGAAAAGTTCCGCGTGAGGCAATTTCTCTAAGATGCTCGTTATGCTCTGTTTTGAAGGCCGCCAGAGCGCCCTCGGCATCGAGTTCAAGAATTGTGAGGTTTCCTGGAGGGGAAGTGCCGGCAATACTGTCGGTCAAGGAATGAGCGGGGTCGGTGGAAACGAGAATGAATGACTCTTGCTGGCGATTACGAGCAAGCCAGATCGCCGAGGCCATGGCGCAGGTGGTCTTGCCTACTCCGCCCTTGCCGCCGAACATCAACAGGCGCAGAGATCGGTCGCTTAAGAACGACGGTGTCTTCACCTTGCTTCATCCTTGCCCTCAGAAATTGGCGTCGCGTTCCTGTATCTGATCCAGACGGTCAAGAAGCTCCTTTTCCCTCGCATCGAATTCCTCTTCCGTGATTTTCACTGTTTCCAGCATCATGTAGAGCTCACTCAACTGCACGGTGATGTCCTCCGCTTCCGAATCCATCTCTTGCAGCACCGCCTCGTGTAATTTGCTGAAGGTCCAAAGAATCCCCGTAATGGGGAAAAGCAAGATGTCATCCAGGAGCAGCACGCTTTTACTCCATTCCGAAGAATCTGCTCTAAAGGTTGAGGACAACGTTGACGAA
The DNA here is from genome assembly GCA_049512295.1 of Syntrophobacteraceae bacterium. Lineage (GTDB taxonomy): Bacteria > Desulfobacterota > Syntrophobacteria > Syntrophobacterales > Syntrophobacteraceae > SbD1. Next base: position 1,859 of record JBEKXG010000350.1, on the reverse strand, counting down.
GTTGTGAGGGGCCCAGGGACCGTTGTAGTCAAACGCGAAATTGTTATCGAACAGGCGCGCCGCCTCGAAGATCCCCTTCTCAAATTCTTCCAGCCGATTACGTTCCACCAAACAGGCCAGGTTGATCACTTCCCGCTCATTTCGCGGCGTGTTTCGCTTGCTTTCAATACAGCACATGGAGAGAATGTCTTCTATTCTGTCAGCGTAGGCTTCGCGATCTTCATTGATAATGTGATCAAACAACCTTCCCACTTCAATTTTATCCTCCTGAGACGGCTCACGATTGCGCCCGAGGTAAAGATCGCGGGCAGCTCGCAGTTCCTCGTGAGTGAGCACGAAATATTCGAAGATATTCGGTACGTCCCAGGTTACCCGGAGGCCCATTTCGACCCTGCCGGCCACGTGATTGAGCTTTTCGATGAAGGCTTGTTGATGGATGGAGAGGATTATTTTGATGGCTTTGAGTCCCCGGGCAATGATCCCGAAGCTCATGGGCAGTGGGGTAGTCTCTTCCATGAGCTTCTTCAGGACTTCCTGATGCGCCGCAAGATGTCGCCGCTCCGGACGGATTTTCGCAGCATCGAAATCACTAATGACAGCTGCAATCTGCCCGTCGGAAACACTGTACACTGCACCACCGTCAATTCCAAAAGGCCCCAAAACACGATCATTCTTGCCGGCGATGATGGCGTAAAGATACTTCCCGCTGTGATCTGCCTTTTGCCTGACCATTGTGCAATCCATCCTTTCAGTCAGTGACGCAAACCCGGTTGGGGACTAATTCGCCGCCAAGTCAACCGGGGGGCCGGCTTCTTTGATCACTCTCACCGCTTTAACGTTTCCTTCATGGGTGTGGATCTCCTGGATGTTTCCGCAGACGTAACACTTGACTGGTCCTTCGTAGTCATCGTAGGCATCGCCCAGGTCGAATTTGTGCCCACAGGAAATGCAGTTGATATTCATGACTCATCCTCCTTGCCCTGTCTGTAATTTCTAAGCACGCCTGAGCTCGCGGCGCCATCCCTCGTGCCAGCTCCAAAGGTGTTCCAACCAGGCACGGCGCAGATTTCGGGTCGTGAGGGCCGCTTCCTGCTGAACCAAGCGTTTGGCATCCAGACGAAATAACGGAAAGCCGGTCGATGCGGGACAGGAATGCAAGCCCCTAATGTTTTTGCTCGTGCGAATATGATCGGAAGTTTTGGTCGTGAGCATGCCGTAATCCTCCCTTTAGTATCGCAGTCGAAAGCCGTTGGGGGTTTGCCGGGCTGGCGGCTTGGGATCAGCCTTATCCGTATCTTTGCTTCTGCCTTCAGTAACTCCGTCCAGGCGAGTTCGAATTGCAGCCTTTTCCGCTTCAATTTCCCGGAATCGCTTGTCGATGTTATTCACCCTAGTCATTGCACTGTTTCTTTCCCTTTCTTTGCGAAACTTCTCCATCTCAAGGCAACTCATTTTCATAAACGCCTTATAAGGGATCGCCGCTTCATCAACCCGGCCGGCATGAGTTCGAATATCCTGCAAACTTTTCAGGTTCCTTGGAGGGATAGCCATAACTTGAACCTCCTTCATTAAAAGTGGCAAGTAATCGTCTAGTGTCTGCTGGCAACCTACGGTTGGAGCCCACACACCTTCTGGATGACTTCATCCACCTTCTGAAACATGACCGACTGGCCGCCGCGCGTGACCTTTGCCGTATCCATACTGAGGACATCATGGCAGACCCACTTGAAAACCGGATCTCCATACCGTGCAAGGCCGCCGCGGAGTGCCAGGACCTTGGCAATAGCAATGCACGCCCGGATCGTTGGCCGATGATTATTGACGCCTATGCCGCGCAGCTCTCTAACAACATCAACAAT
>JBEKXG010000349.1:0-5699 GCA_049512295.1 Syntrophobacteraceae bacterium | reverse complement strand
TTTCACCGTAGACCCCATAGGTCCCCATATTAAAGGAGGGTATGGTGCTCACTCGGTCGCCAACTTGGATACCGCTGGCGCCGGGCCCCACTGCGTCTACGATCCCGGCTGCCTCATAGCCGAGTCGTGAGGGCAGCTCCGGGTTTTCCAGGTACTGTCCCAGCCGGAACATGACTTCGGCGCGGTTTAGGCCAATGGCTTCAACCGCCAGACGAACCTCGCCCTCACCCGGCTCCACGAGAGGTGATTCCTCGACCTTGAGTACCTCGGCTCCTCCCGTTTCATAAAAACGAACGATCTTTGGCATGGCGCTCCTCCAGTGTTGTTTAGATTTAATGATAAGGTAACCCGACCACATTGTCATCATACGGGGTGAGCAGACCCGTTGATCGTGAAGGCTTGCCGGAACTTTGAACCTTGAGCAGCCGGGAGGGCACAACGGAAATGATCTCGACGTGTTGAGCTTTTTACGGCTCCCGATATCAAGGTCCGGGAGAGCTGCTTTGAGTTTTGATGATTCTCGGATCCGGAGGGATGTTGGATTCAGTTGCCAATCAGTATTGCAGTAAAGTGACTACGACTTAAATTCACATTTGAGTATGTTTGTACGGCCTTCCCATTCGAAAGCAGCGGAAATGATCGAACTGCTTAGGACAGTCCCTCTTTTTGCTTCGCTTAAGAAGAAAGAAATCGGTTTCCTGGCAGAGATCGCGAGAGAGGTCGAATATCCGGCGAATACCGTGCTTTTTCATGAAGGCGACATTGGAGACCGCTTGTACATCATTATCGACGGCCAACTCGAAGCCGTTAAGGCTCTGGGTAGTCCTGGGGAGCACCTTCTGAGAGTTTGTCCGGCCGGAGATTACGTCGGCGAAATGTGTTTTTTCAACCCATCGGGGGCGAGGTCTGCGACCGTGAGGACTCAGACCCTGGCGAGGTTGCTGGAATTGAAAAGAGATGATTTTGAAGCGCTTCTCCACAGGCGGCCTTCGGTCGCATATGCAATAGCGCAAGGGCTCACTCAGCGCATGCTCGATTCTGAAAGTAGATTTCTCCGTGCTCTTGCCGAAAAAGACCACCAATTGAGTGGAGAACACAAACAGGGCCATATTGCGGAAACCGGAGGCCACGATCTCGAAGCTGTCGGGCCGTATGGTCAAGCGGACGACCAGCACAAAACGTCAGGTCACGGTATTACTCGAATTCAGATAAAGACTTTCGGAGATTTTCGGGTTTTTCGGGGCGAAGCGCTGATCGGTGAGCAGGAATGGAAGGCAAAGCAGCCCCAATTGCTGCTCAAGGCGATCATAACCCGAGGGGTGGAAAGTGTGCCGAAAGATGTTCTGATTGAGGATCTGTGGCCGGAGATATCTGCAGTCTCAGCGGAGAACCGTTTCGGTGTGGTTCTGCATCGGCTCCGTAAAGTGCTGGAACCCTCCCTGGATAGGCCTCTCGGCTCTTCTTATGTGGTTTTGAAGAAGAACCTGGTTTCACTCAGAAAAGATTTGTGCCAGGTGGATCTTGACGAATTTATGATCCTGCGTCAACGGGGGAGAAAAGCCGAGGATGCGGGAGATATCAGGCGAGCCATGCTTTGCTATAGGTCATGCATTGATCTGTACAGGGGCGATTTTCTCTCAGAGGACCTTTATGCCCCTTGGGCCGAGCCGAAAAGAAATGAACTGCGCGCCATGTACCTTGATCTTCTTTACCGGATGGCCGAGCTGTATGAGACGCAGAGGAGTTCGAAAAAGGCCATCGAGTGCTACAAGTCGATTATAAAAGCTGATCCCGCGCACGAAGAAGTCTACCAGAAGCTAATGCTGATCTACTCGAACCGCGGGATGCGGGCCGAAGCCTTGAAAGTGTACGAAGAGTGCAAAAAGGCTCTGAAAGACCAGGTTGGAGTTGAGCCCTGCAGGCTGACGGTCTCCATCTACAAAAAAATTATGGAAAATCCATAACTTCCTTAAACACAATCCCCCTCATCACTACCCGTTGGTGCTTGATCGAGTCATTCTCTCAATTCCCGATAATTATTAATCAAAAGCTGTGACTTCCGATCCGCGAACTCACCTGCCGATTTTGATTATTTTCAATAACTTGTCGGCGACAACACTGCCCCGGGTCAAGCTCCTCCGCGTAATCTTTTTTTAATCCGGTGCGTGCTACAAAGCAGCCAGATTTGCGAGACGTTTGTTTGAGGCGCAGATGTGAGACCCGCCGCCCCGGGAAATCAACGTCATGCCCGCGCTCATAAAGACGGTCATGGCAGAGCAACTGAAAGCTCTTCACAATCATTAAGGAGGCTCCCATGGAAAAGACGAGGAAACTTCGTGTATTGGTTGCCAAGCTTGGACTGGACGGACACGACCTTGGCGCCCGAATGGCAGCCCTCGCATTTTGTGATGCGGGCTTCGAGGTCATCTACACCGGATGCCGTCAGACGCCGGAGCAAATCGTGAGCGCCGCCGTCCAGGAAGACGTGGACATGATCGGGCTAAGCACCCTCTCGGGCGCACACACGTGTTTCTTCCCCAGGGTCCTTGAGCTTCTGCGGGAGAGCAACGCAGAAGATATACAGGTAGTAGGTGAAGGCATAATCCCTCCCGAGGATATCCCTAAGTTCAAAGAGATGGGGATAAAGGAAATATTCGACCCCGGCGCAAAACCTAAGGACATCGTTGATTGGGCCATCAACAACATCAGCCCGCGCAGGGAAATTGTGCCTGCAAACTGGAATGACAGGCGGCGCGCTCCGGCCATCGGCCATGACCCTGGATGGGATGATGAATGCATCAAGAAAATCCGTCAGCCGGTTGCCTGCAACAGTCATTCGCTTCTAAACACCGTAGGCGCCGGAAGGACTCTCATCGAAATGGCCTGGTATTTTGAACCCGTGGAAATGGAGCAGAGCGCCTCCTGCAGTTGAGGCGGCAATAAGGGAAATACGCGAGTCTACCGCATATAAGCGGACGAGCACTCTGGAACCAGGCGAGCCTAAACAGGTTGGTTAGTATCCTATGACCGTCAGAGATAAAAATTCGGCGCGGCACTGATAAGAAGGAGGTCGTCATGGCCAAAATGGAATTTGCGAACGCCAAAATGGAGAGGGCAGTTCCCGGAAATCCCGGAAAGAAATGCAAAAGCCCTCACGTTACTTTGATTCCTAACAGGAACAGAAAGTCGGTGAGAAAACCCACACTCGATGCCCGACGGGATATTCCCGAGATAAATCTCTATGGACCGTAATGAAAAGAACAGAATTTGACCGGTGCCCGCCACTGAAGAGAAGACCCCGGGAAAATGTCTCAGGGTCTTCTTGCATGATTCTACCAGACACGACCATTTGGCTCATACTCGAACGGAGCCGCCATAAAGTCAGTGTTGCCTATCGCCTGATGGTCCCCGACGAAATTGCAGATATAGTCGACAAGTTCATTCAATTGCCATCCGATACCACGCGCGATGCCCTTCACGATCAGAATTTAATCAATTCGGCCCATGCGAAAAACCGGCTCCACTTTCCGAGTTCTTCCAGACTCATGGATGAATGTGGCAAGTCGGGGTTCACAGTCTTTCCAATTCTTTCAGCCTTAGATATTCCATAGGGATGATAAGGTAGAAGAGAACATCGCCGGACGCCCATTCCGCACAAAAGAGCTGCAATGGCCCCAATATTTTCCTCAGTTGCCGTATATGACGGAATGAGCGGAACTCGGACGACCAGATCTTCCGGCCTTGTCTCGGCCAGGTGCGCGAGGTTTGCAAGGATTTGCGTATTTCTGACGCCGGTCAGAGCTATATGTTGCCTTTCATCAACCGCTTTCAGGTCGAAGAGCACCAGGTCGATGACTGGCAGGATATTCTCAAAATCCTGCCAGTCAAAAAATCCATTTGTCTGGATGGCGGTGTGTATGCCTTCGGCTTTGAGCGAGCAAAGAAGCGATTCGAGAAAGCCTATCTGGTATGTGGGTTCCCCTCCGGACAATGTGATACCGCCGTTAGACGTCTCGTAAAAGAGACGGTCTCTGAGCAGGATTTCGATGAGCTCAGGAACCTCATAGCTGCGCCCAACCAGCTCCAAAGCTCGAGCCGGGCAGGCAGCGGCGCATTCCCCGCAACCTGTGCAGCGTTCTCGTTTGATCCGGTCCGGTTTCTCCAGGTCAATCGCGTTTTCGGGACATGCTCTTACGCAGTCGCTACAGCCTATGCACCGGGCCGCATTAAATGCAGACTCCGGAAGAGTGGAAATCAGCTCGGGGTTGTGGCACCAGGGGCATTTCAGGGCACACCCTTTGAAAAAGACGGTCGTCCGGATGCCAGGCCCATCGTGGAGCGCGTAGCGCTCGATACTGCCGATGAGAGCCTTATTCATAGCGGCGGTGAAAACTTCTGAAGCTGCCTGGCCATGAACCCGAACCTGTAGAGGTAATTCAGGTTTCCGTCAGGCGTCACTTCATGGTGCAACATAGCAGCAAGAACATCCTGTTTGGGTTCGAGCAGGAATTTCATAAGCGCACGACCGTCCTGAAATGTTATCTTTATGTGAGGATCGTCGATTACGCCCTCCACGACATGCATTTCTTTATCATGGAAGTCAACCCCTATGGTGATGTCCCGTGTCCTGTCGAGGAACTGATAGCGTCCTGTGAAGTTTTCGATGTTTTTCTCGTACCCTAAGGGCAGGCTGTACACGGCCTTCATCAAATCCAGCAGAACCTCCAGAAAGTCCTCGGCCAACTCGGATTCAATCATCCTGGTGAAGTTATCGTGACATTCTCCCAGTAATCGATCCTTATTTCCGTCCGACATGGCATCCTCCTCATCTCACTCCCGGAAATGGAACTTCAAACCCGCTCTGGAGGTCATATTGCGAGCGCGAGATCAATTCATCCTTCATCATTTCATTGAGATCTTTGAAATAAGCCGAATACCCCGAGACGCGGACCATCAGTTCCGGATAATTCTCCGGGTGCGCCTTGGCGTCCATGAGCATTTGGTAAGTCATGATATTGAACTGGATTTGCTGCCCGCCCGTCCGAAAGAATGCTTCCACGTTCTGAGCGAAGCGGCGGATCATCTTTTCCTTGTCATCCTCGGGGGTATACTTGAGGTTGAGCGCCCAGCCTCCAGGGACATTGGGGCCACCGAGGGAGGCCACGGCATTCAGGCATGCCGTTAATAAAGGAGCGGCCCCTGAAACCGGGGTTATACCACTCGCCAGGACTTTTCCCGCCTTTCGGCCGTGAGGAAGTGCTCCACAGAGTCCGCCGAGTCCGGCATGATTGGTCATCGTCCAATATGCAGGCCGATACGGCCCCCCACGATAATTCAGGTGTGCCTGGTAAACTTCGAAAAGGTGCCTGACAAGGGCCTGTGAGTTCTTCTTGGCAATCTCATCTTCCGTGCCGTACTTTGGCGTTTTGTTCTGCAGGTATGCGCGCATCTTCTCGTCGCCCGCCCTTGAAAAATCGGCCCTGAGCGCGTCCAGAATATCCGGGAACGTGTACTTGAAATCCACAAAAACGGCTTGTTCTATTGCGTTAAGAGAGTCGACCACGTCTGCGAACCCAATGTGGGTTGCACCCGAAGAGTTATAGACAGCCCCGCCGCGGATCAGGTCGAGCCCTTTGACGAGCGGTCCTTCGAAGTAGGCGGAAAGCAAAGGTGAAGGCATCTCGTCCTGGTGTACCTTA
>JBEKXG010000348.1:0-5702 GCA_049512295.1 Syntrophobacteraceae bacterium | reverse complement strand
GCACCCTACTATACAGACGGCTATCTTCCGGACTTCCCCTCCATTCTTGATCACTCATCGGCTAGTCCACCTTTTTCTTATGGTTTCCCAGCCTCGATTACTCTAGTTCTCTTTCGTTGTCCTTTCTCACCCGTTTTAGGTTATTTAGCGGTGGGTCCTTAGTTCAGTGCGCTGCGAATTTGAGAAGCTCCAGGACCCGCGCACCGTGTCTCCAAAAATCCAGGTGGCGGATGTGGCAATGAGTGCTTTTGCAATGTTTTCACTTAAGGACCCTTCCCTGCTTACCTTCGAAAAAAGGTGGACAGCGCGCGACCACAATCTCCGCTCCCTCTACAGGATCGGCACGATTCCCGCCGACACGACCATGCGGGAGATCCTTGATGAGGTTTCCCCCACTGAGTTTCGGTCCGCCTTTCGAGCCGTGTTCAGGCAACTGCAACGGGGCAAGGCGCTTGAAGAGTTGACCACCCTGGATGGCCACCTCCTTCTTTCCCTGGATGGTACGGGCACTTTTTCCTCTCAAAAATTGTCTTCGAACTTTTGTCTTCAGAAAACCGATTCAAAAACAGGCAAGACCACCTACTATCTCCAAGCCATGGGAGGCGCCTTCGTTCATCCCGACTTCAAGGAGGTGCTTCCCTTGCCTCCGGAGCTCATTTGCAGAGAGGACGGGACCACCAAAAACGATTGTGAACGTAACGCCGCCAAGCGGTTTTTGGTGAAAATCAAGACCGAACACCCTCACCTCAAGATCATAATTACCGAAGATGCCCTTAGCCCCAATGCTCCCCATGTCGATCTTCTCAAACAACTCGACTATCGGTTCATCCCGGGGGTTAAGCCCGGCGACCATGAGTTTCTTTTCGAAAAGCTCGACGAGGCCATAGAGAGCGGGCGGGCCGTCGAATTTGAATACACAGATCCAGATGCCCCTGGCATTATCCACTACTTCCGGTTTGTAAATGAGCTGCCTATTAACAAGTCCCGCCAGGATCTTCGGGTTAATTTTTTAGAGTACTGGCAGAATACTCCCAAGGGTACCCTAAGATTCTCCTGGATCACGGACTTTGTCATAACGCGTGAAAACGCCTATACCCTCATGCGGGCAGGCCGCGCCCGGTGGAAGATAGAAAATGAAACCTTCAATACGCTCAAGAACCAGGGCTACCACATGGAGCATAACTACGGCTTGGGAAAGAAGCACCTGAGCGCGGTCTTCCTGACGATCATGATGCTCGCTTTCCTCGTCGACCAGGTTCAGCAGCTTTGTTGCCCGCTTTTCCGTGCCGTATGGAAAAAGCTCGATAGCAAAAGAGATCTGTGGGAAAGAATGCGCTCGTTCAATCAGGCTGCAAATCGAGTGAGAAAAGTAAATTAGAGAACCAGATGGAAGCCGGGATGCGGGGCGTTCATTCTTATAGGAGAACACAGATGGCGTAGAGAACTGAAAACCCGATTGTCATCATTGCCGGTGTATCCATCGAATGGGGAGCGGTCGCCTCGACCAGGGTCATGATTGCTGGAATAAAAAGGATTGATACAAGAAACTGCGTGGTGGAATTGAATTCCTGATACAAAAAGAGAGTAGATACTACACCGGTAATAAATACACAGGCACTTCCCACATATGTCCTGATGTAGCGCTTATTCATACCCCATGAAGGAGCAAGGTATTTTTTCCTTCCCCAGTGAATACCAACCGGTTCTGCAAGCCCGTCGCCAATTCCAACAATGAATACGATGATTAACCCTAGGTCGGGTTCATCAATATACTCAAACAATTGCTTAAAAACTATGATAAGGATCAAGCCGGGAATGATATTTCCTAGAACGATCCATTTCAGTGTATGCGGGCGATCTTCAGGACGGTCCAGGGAATTAAACTGTAGCATGAAGAAGGTTGAACATTCACGGAGCGGTTTGATGAGAACCAGGAACATGAGAAGAGTCATCATACCCTCCCAAACGTGAGGGATAAATCCGATCGGATGGTAACCCGTGTTCGCTCTGGGTGTGCCACTAATCAGAGGAACAAGATATGCCGCAAAATGCTGCAATTTTCGGGTATAGTTAACTTTAAACCACGAATTCTTACTTTTGAGAATATAGCCTTTATCATCTGTCGAGCAGTAATGACGACAGATCATCCCTCCTGTTAAAGACATCAGAACCATGATGATCAACTTTATCAACAGAAATAGGAAAAAATCAGTATGGGTGAGGAGGTCCGGCTGGATGCGCAGGGTTATGGCAAGAAGAGCAAGAAACGCAATCAGCCATCCTGCGAGGAATACTACATCAAAGGTTTTTGACCAGGATTCAGAGTAATCCCCGGCATGTTCTCCCGGCAGGATTACTTCGGCCGTCGTACCAAAGTCGGGTGGTTGTGCCATGGTGCTCCTCCTAGACAATTCTCCCACAAACTCACGTTCTAAAATCAGCAGTGCACTCAACTTGACTATCTGCGATACGCTAATCGTAGTTCACATTAATTGTGCCAAGCAGGTAGATAAAAATAACGGGAGTATTGCATAAAAAATTTTGAACTGGAACAGCGGATGTTCTGAGGGTAAACGTGTCCTTGATATCGTGACCGCAAATAACTCCGACCTCCTTGCCGAATAAGCTGTGTGCCTCCCGAATGGCCTGCACAAGAGTCGAGTTGGCTATTTTATTGCAGATATCTTCAGAAGCACCACTGCTCGTGTTCACATAGACATATATGCTTCCTGTGTTAGTGCTGATGCCCAGGCTCACTGCAAAGTTGCCATAAGTATCGAAAAAACTGCGCACCTTTTGGACAAGATCAGAAAGTGGGATGCTGAAAAAGTCCCCCAACTCAGAGGCCTTTTCAAGTACGCTCAGGAGTGAGTCAATGGGAGTGTATGATTCCTTTGAATGAATTGTAAAAGCGTACAGACTGTCTTGTGGGCAGAAGCTCAGGGTCTCCCACGGTACATAAATGGTGACGGTGCCGTACTCCCTGCCAGCCCCAGGGCCCGTATCCCCAAAAAGGTAGTAACCACGTCCATTCATGCTCGGATCGCAAACCTCCATCGGTGCAAAAAGGCCGGCTGTAGCTCTCGAAAACACCTTCTGAAGAAAAGCAGTGAGCGCATCGCATAACCACCCGGGCAGACCGGGTAGCGCCTCAGATGAATCGCCGCCCGCTTTCGCACGGCCGATCAGCCTTTTTGCCGTCACCCGGTAAACCTCGAAGGCTTGTATGCCGGGTTCGGGACTAAGGCTCACACCTTCGCCGATAAGGTTGCCTCCGACTAATTTGAGGGTCATCTTGCTGACTTGCTGGATTCCATCTTTCTTAGCGTCACGATCGTTAGATCCGAAAGAAACTATGTCCAAAGAGAGATTTATGCCATCGCGAGAGCCTACAATGTGTTCGGCGGCGCCCATCGTGCCGAATACCGTATTGCCGACCTCATATAACCATACGTTTGTAACGATTTGCTGGGAACCGGCGGATTCATCGTCAAAGTCCACCACCAGACTGAACTTGAAGCTCCAGAGTCCGGTCAGGCTCACCTGGTTGCCGGCTACAGCCATCCTGACGGTGGTCAAACCCATGAAACAAGTCAGGCACACTACGCAATACCAAAACTTCCTTGTTAAGATGCGATTTGTAAACATGTCTCTCCTCCTCCTGGTTCGAAGGTAACAAACCGAGGACAACCGGCACTCCTTCGAAACTCAGCGCAATTCAATAGCCTTCGGTTTATCGAGTTCAAGAAACAAACAGGTGCTTAGGATTGAGAGGCATCATACTGGCAGCTGCCAAACGAAGGGAATCATTCCCTGCGTCTAACAGCCAAACGCAAACATTTTGAGGTTCATGGGCCTCCTCCGCTGCTTCCAAACAGCCAAACATGTTCTGCTTGAAGCTGCTGAACATGTTTGACCCTTATATTATAAACGGGACCATGTCAATAAGTTTTTTGAAACTCCCATATAAAATCAGTCATAATCTAATGGTAAAGCTAGAGGAACTTGTCAGTTTCGTGGTCATGCCAGAAGTTATTTGCAAAAATGGATAAGGGCATGCTGAGCAGCGACTCCCCGTTGTCGTTCTCCCTATAACTCCTGCCTTTCTTCGGATCCCTCCTTTTGATAAAAGGCGTCTTATATTTGAAAGCATTGAGCCACTCGTGAGGATTCGAGGCATCCACAATCCTAAGGTTGTATTCACGCTAATTTTACGGGAAAAGACCAATTTGGACAACTTCAGGATATACCACCATCTAAACGGAAATATGGCGGCCGGGTGGGGCCGGAACTGCCGGCTCATCGGCACCGGCTCCGTCATGTTCCAGCCGAGTCATTCGGCCTTGCTCTCACTGTATTTCAGGACTGCCTCTATGTCCCTTTGCCGGTGATGGCCGCGGGGCGGATTAGGTTCGATAACACCCTGTTGGATCGCTTCTTCTAAATAGAACCGTGCATGTTCATATCCTGGTATGTGTAACCGTTTGGAAGATGCACGGACGTGTGAAGAATATCCCCTCTTCGCCTTTCTACCGTAAATCTCAATTTAGAATAAACATCGATCTGAAAGGCATTAGCCTGTCCCGATGGGGTCTCCCTTCTCAAAACCTCAAAACCGTCCGTCATCCTATTGCCCGCTAATAATTCTGTGTTGCTGTTTGCAACACTTTTTGATAATGGTGATCCTAAAGTTGAGGCGTCTTTACGAGAAAGTATCACTTCGATTTGGGAAGGGAACGTCATGCGTGGGCACTTTGAAAGTCATGAAATCACCAGTCTGATATTCGATAGTCTGTCAAGAACGGCAGTAACGCTTGTCACGGATTCGGAAGATAGAATCATAGCCATAAGCGACCACTATGCCAAGATATTGAACCGCAAGAAGAAAGATATCATTGGCCAGGCTGTTTCCAAGATCATCCCTAATACGAGGCATCCTATGATCAGGAAAATGGGTCAACCGGATTGCAAGCTGTTTACGCTGGCCAATGGCGAAACTGTAATCGCACACTATGTCCCGCTCATCAAAGATAATAATATCCTTGGGGTATTGTCTTACACCTCAATGAATACCATTAACTTTATGAGTACCATTTCCACGTTGGATCTGGTGCGGCGTTTAAGTGATGAGCTGAATCAATTCAAGAAAGAATTGCAGAAATTGAGAGGGGCAAAATACTCTCTGAACAATATCATTGGCGCATCAGAAGCGATAACGGAAGCAAAAGAACTTGCAAGGAAGGTGGCTCAAACGAAATCGACTGTCATCATTACCGGTGAAACGGGAACAGGGAAGGAATTGTTTGCTCATGCAATCCATCAGGCGAGTCCACGCAGACATCAGCCATTCATTGCCTTGAATTGTGCCGCAATTCCCAAAGACCTGATCGAATCGGAGTTGTTCGGCTATGAAGAGGGTGCATTCAGCGGCGCCAGAAAAGGCGGCAAGCTCGGAAAATTTGAGATGGCGCACCAAGGGTCATTGTATCTTGATGAGATCGATCAACTTCCGCTTGCGCTGCAATCAAAATTATTGAGGGCTATTCAAGAAAAAGAGGTTGAAAGAATAGGAGGGACAAGAACCATTTGCACTGACATCCGCTTGATCTGCACATCGAACAGAAATTTAATGGAACTTGTCGAAAAAGGTGAATTCCGCGAGGATTTATACTACCGCGTTCATGTGGTATCGCTCCAGGTTC
>JBEKXG010000347.1:0-5705 GCA_049512295.1 Syntrophobacteraceae bacterium | reverse complement strand
CTGGTCACCCATTATCTCGAGGAGATCATGCCGGTCTTCAGTCATGTGTTTTTGCTAAAGTCGGGGGGCTGCGCAGCAAAAGGCAAAAAAGACCAAATACTGAGGCGCGATCTGCTGAGTCAGGCTTTTGGCATCCCGATTGAAGCCGGCAGTGAAAACGGTCGCTACTGGACACGGGTAAGGGGGTAGGGGAGCGCGGCTCGCGCATTAGTGCCGGTAAACTTCAGCATGTCCGCCGACATCCAGCAGAGTTACGTCCTGATAATTGCCACGTTCTGTGAAGATAATTCGCGGATCGTGATCAACGGCTATCGCCCGTTTTCCGCTCATCTTGCCTGCGAGCGCATGATTACGTAAAGACGGATGGAAGGGGTTTTCTTGAAACAACTCGACCGCATGAATCACCGTTGTTTTATCGGCCGCCGCCAGTTTACGAAGGGAAGATACAAACTTTTGCGAATACCTAAGATTCATCGGCGGCAATGGCCTTAAGCTCTTTGATAACCTCTTCAGCCGGTCGGAAGGGCGTTCCTTCGGTTTCTTCCTCCGCCTTCAATACACCCTCTTCAAATTCCTCTGTGAAGCCATTGTCGGTCAACCGGCGCACGGATACCAGCACCGAAGCGTCCTTTTCGATGTCCCCACGCAACTGAGGAGGCAGATCGCCTGCCTTGATTGCTTTTTCAATGATGTTGCTCATTTTACCACCCTTTCCGGGCAACTGACGAAGTGACAGCCGGCCGGTTATTACCTTGATAACCATAGACCCGCTATATCATAAAATAGATCATCTTTGTGTCAAAGAATCTTGATTTACGGCACTTGGCACAGGAATCATGAACCCTATAGCCGTATATCCGGTCACGCACTTTCCGCGTTTAAACCGCCTGAATCTGCGAGAGGTCCAGGTCCGGCAGCATGGAGCCGGTTTCCATCAGGTTCAGGTGCATCTCAAAGGCTTTTTCAAGGTTGTGCCGGATGTGGCCCACCCGCGAATTTTCTACATATTTCCTTAAGTATTCCCGATACGCCGGGTGGGCGCAGTGTTCTATTATTTTCTCCGCGCGCTGCATCGGCCCGAGTCCGCGCAAGTCGGCCAGCCCCTGGTCGGTAACGACTATCTGGACCGAGTGTTCGTTGTTGTCTACGTGCGGGCTCATTGGAACAATCGAGGAGACTCTCCCTCCCTTTGCAATGGATGGACACATGTATATGGAGATATATGCGTTTCGGGTGAACTCGCCGCTGCCTCCGATCCCGTTCATGATCTGTGTGCCGAAGACGTGCGATGCATTGACGTTTCCGTATATATCGACCTCGAGGGCCGTGTTCATCGAGATCACCCCGAGCCTTCTGATGACACCGGGATGATTGGACAGCTCCTGCGGGCGCAGAACGATCCTGGGGGCGAAAAAATCCATATTGTCGTAGATGCGCCGGAGCTTTTCCGGAGTAACGGTAAGGCTTGTGGTGCTCGCAGCCGTGAGCCTGCCCGCTTCCATCAGGTCGACCAGAGAGTCCTGGTAAACCTCGGTAAACATTCTAAATGGCGGGATATAGGGATTTCTGGCCAGGGCAGCCATGACCCCGTTCGCCACGTTTCCGACGCCTGCCTGGATGGGCAGGAAGTCCTGCGGTATTCGCCCCGCGAGCATTTCGTCCAGCAGAAACCGCACGACGTTCTCGGCGATTCTTTCGCTGCGCTCATTGCTCGCCGCGAATTCCGGGACCTTGTCCGACTCGTCGTTTTCGATCACTGCGACCACTTTTTGAGGGTCCACAACCGCATAAGGGTAGCCCAGCTTTGTAAGCGGGTCGTGGAAGGGGATCGGAAAGCGGTGCGGCGGGGGCGGCATTATGAGTATATCCGTCATTTCACGAAGCCGCGGAGAGTGATAGCGGTTTATCTCGATGATTACGTGGTCGGCATACTTGAGGTAGGTGGGAGAAGCCCCGATCGAAGTGGTCAGATAGACTCGGCCGTCCCTGGTCATCTCCGTTGCTTCGACGACGGCGAAATCGATGTTCCCCTGGAAGCCCTCGAGCACGGTCTGCGGCAGGTGGGAAAGGTGCATGTCGACGTATTCGACTTCCTGTTTATTGATCTGGGCGCGCAACGTGGGGCCGCTCTGGTAAGGGGCCCGATAGGATAAGGCATCTGCGCCGGCCAGCGGTTCATCGATGCTCGCACCGCTGGATGCCCCGGTGAGGACTCTTATCTTGAAAGGCACACCCTTGCCGTGGAGTTCACGCGCGCGCTCCGCAAGCGCCCTGGGAATCAGTTTTGCCGCACCGGCGTTCGTAAACCCGCTGAAGGCCACCGTCGCACCGTGAAAGATTCGGGAGGCGGCCTCTTCCGGACTCAGGTTCGGATAGGACTTGATGATGGACATGCAGTTACTCCCTGTCCTAAATGCGATCTCCAACTTCAGCAAGATTCAGGTCCGGCAGCATGCGGCCATACTCCAGGAAGTTGCGGTGGAGTTCATATGCTTTCCTGAGATTGTGCCTGATGTGTCCGGAGCCGGGTTCCCGGATATAAGCATGAAGATAGTCCCGGTACGCCGGGTGGGCGCAGTTGTCGATAATCTTTTTCGCCCGCTGCATGGGGCCCTTGCCCCGAAGGTCCGCGAACCCCTGCTCGGTCACGATGACCTGCACCGAATGTTCATTGCTGTCGATGTGCGGGCTCATGGGCACAATGCAGGAAATCCGTCCACCCATAACTGTCGAGGGGCACATTATAATCGATATGTAACTGTTCCTGGTAAATTCCCCGCTTCCGCCGATCCCGTTCATTATGTCGGTCCCGAAGAAGTGGGACGAGTTCACGTTTCCGTAGATATCCACCTCGATTGCAGGATTGATGGCTATTACTCCCAGGCGGCGGACAACTCCCGCGTCATCCGAGATGTCCTGCGGACGCAACACGATTCGGGGAGCAAAAAAGTCCATGTTCGAACAGATATGCTTGAGCGTATCCGCCGTTAGGGTCAGGCTGCACGCACTTGCTCCCAACAGTTTCCCTTTTTCCATGAGATCGACCAGCGAGTTCTGGAAAGTAACCGAATACATTTTGAACGGCGGGATATAGGGGTTGCTCCCCAGCGCGGCCATAACACTGTTTGCAAGGTTTCCCACACCCGCCTGGAGCGGAAGAAATTCGGGGGGAATGCGTCCGCTTATCATTTCTCCGAAAAGAAACCGCACCACGTTGTCTGCAATGCTCCTGGCCCTCCAGTCCATAGGCGTGAACGGCTCGATCTGATCGGGTACGTCGGTTTCGATAATGCCAATGATCTTTCTCGGATCGACAACCGCATAGGGGTAACCGATTTTGGTCAACGGGTCGTGGATTGGGATCGGATCAACACGGGGGGGTGGAGGAAGCACGACTATGTCGGCCATTTCCGGCAGGCGCTTGGAGTGATAATTATTTATCTCTATGAAGACCCGGTCGGCATACCTGAGGTAAGTGGGAGAGGCTCCGATGGAAGTGGTGAGATAGACTCTGCCGTCCCGGGTCACATCGGCCGCCTCTATAATTGCATAATCGAGCTTCCCGAAAAAACCGGCCAGCAGGGTCTGTGGAGCATGCGAAAGGTGCATGTCGATGTACTGCACCTGCTGGCTGTTGATCTGGCTGCGAAGAGTAGGGGCACTCTGAAACGGCGCGCGCCATGACACGGCTTCCGCCTGCGCGAGTTCCTCGTCTATGTCGTTGCCGCTCGACGATCCGGTAATCAGCCGGATTCTGTAAGGCTTTCCGGCTGCGTGGATCTCTCGCGCCCGTTTGGCAATAGCCAGCGGAACGAGTTTGGCTGTCCCCGCGTTTGAAAACCCGCTCAGTGCCACCATCGTCCCGTCTTGAATATGGGAAGCGGCCTCTTCTGCAGTTATGACCGGGAAGGTCCCTGCATACATCTTTAGTGCCTCCTCATGCGTTGGTCGCTACGCTGCGTTTTTATTGCTCCTGACAATCTCGCCGCGCACGCTTATGACTACCTCCTCGATCGGAATGCCTTTCCCGGCTTCCTGCATCCCTTTGCGAACGATAGCAGGCAAGGCGGAACAACAGGGGACTTCCATATCGATAACCGTAACGCTTCGGACGTCGGCGGCGCGGAAAATTTCGGCAAACTTCTTTACGTACTCCCGGGCATTGTCGAATTTGGGACAGCCGAGGAGAACCGCTTTCCCTCTCAGGAACTTGCTGTGAAAATTGGGATATGCCACCGGCGCGCAGTCTGACACGACCAACAGGTCGGCTCCTTTTAGAAACGGTGCGCCGGGCGGAACGAGCCTTATTTGGATCGGCCAGTGAGAAAGCTCCGAGAGGCTTCCGTCTAGCTCTTTTCGCGCCGTATCCTTTTGCGAAAGCGGACCTTTGACAAAGTTCCCGATTCGCGCGGACGGGCAGGCGCAGGCGGTCGCCAATTCCTCGCGCTCCACTTGTTTTTGCTGAGCGCTCTCCTGTTGTTCGAGATGCTCCTCAACTGCTTCCGGATCGAATTCGTCGGCCTCTCGCTCGATTACCCGAACCGCCCCCTGCGGGCATCCGGAAAGGCAGCCGCCAAGTCCGTCACAGTAGGATTCCTTTATGAGGCGCGCTTTTCCGTCCTTTATCTCGAGCGCGCCCTCCGCGCAGGCGATCGCGCACATCCCGCAGCCGTCGCAGAGTTGTTCGTCTATTTCGACTATTCTACGCATTTTTTCCATTGATTGCACTCCCGATCTAAACCAGATCGATCTCTAAATTTTTAATTTAAACATTATTCAGGACCGGACACTGCTTTGGCCCATAACTTCTCTTATCATGTTTTTGCCTGTCTGGGTGAGAAGAGGTTCATCCAAGGCCGAATTCCCGGCATTAAGCGGCTCGGCCTTAAGCGCTTCGGCCAGGTCCGCAATGCGGATCGCGTCGTAGACGCACTTGAAATTAATTGAATCATCCGGCGGGCGCTTAGCGCCAAGATAGTTCAAGATGGCGAGGACTTCACGGGCCAGTTCCCCGGAAGCCCCGGTCCGCAAGAGAATGGATTCGGCCGCAGTGATGTCTTCGGCGGACAATTGACGCGCGTTCACCACCAGTCCGGCAGAAGCCCCGCCGGCGATCTCCGAAAGGCAGGCGGCCAGGGTCACGATTGCCGGGTCACCTCCTTCGGATCGCTGAATTTTACCGGCATACTCTACCACTTTCAGGACTCGCCCGATGCGTCTGAAGTTCTTGCCAAGCAATTTCTTTACTTCAGCCGCGACGCGGTCCTTGAGCAGATCGGTCCTCATGGCGAGAAGCTCCGGAGGCATATCGGTCCCCAGGCACTGAGCGGCGAACTTGCAATAGGCGGCACAGCCGAAATCCATTTTCGGATTGAGAATCTTTGTGCCGCATTTGCGGCACTTTCTCGAACTCTCATCCTTGAAGAATTCAATGGGTCCGCCGCAATTGGGGCAACTGGACTCGTAGATCGCTTCCGGACCCCAAAACCGGCTGTCCTGACCAGGGCATTTCATGAGCTACTCCAGGTTCTCCCCCGCGAAACTAGTACTTACTTGCGTAAACGTGCGTACCGTTTACAGGGGCACTCAAATTTCGTCATTCCGGCATGTCTTAAGCCGGAATCCAGCTCTCTTGCCATCTCAGGAAAACCTCTGGACCCCGGCTCAGAAACTCTGCCGGGGTGACGAACGCGAATTTGTTACGC
>JBEKXG010000346.1:0-9857 GCA_049512295.1 Syntrophobacteraceae bacterium | reverse complement strand
GGATTCTGACATTTTGATCATTCGAACGGATCAGAATAGGTCGGGGGGATATCTCAGTATTTTGGGAGCAATTTATGGAGGATCGCTGGCTATCCGTCGAGGAAATAGCTACTTGGCTGGGCATTAGCCGTGATACGGTATATGCGTGGATCTCAGAGAAAGGAATGCCAGTTCCTAAAATCGGAAGGATTTGGAAGTTTAGACGGGACGAGGTTGATGGATGGGTCTGGTCTGGCGAGGCTTCAGATACATTTGCCCAGGATGGGGAGGGGTTGGGCCTGAAATCATGAACTCAGTTACGGGAACTTACAATTCAAAGGCCCAGATCGCAGTTAGTGCACTTTTGCGCGAAACAAAGTACGTGTCGCGTCTATCATCCCGATCTGCTTTATACACTGATTTCCGCCTTCTCATTGAAAGCCTGGATGAGACTTCGGCAGTTGAAATGCTCCGCAAACGCGTGCTTGAAGGCAATCTGCTCGCACGGTCATCCGCCTCCGCCCGCAACAAGCTATGGAATGAACTTCGAGCCCGCTATATTCTCGATATTACCAATCCCTTATTCGCCGCTTTTTGGAGCGAATGGACTCGCTGCGAATCAGAGTCAGAAAAGAACCTAACCGCCTATGTTCTTTTCGCCCTAAATGATCGTCTTGTGCTTGATCTCGGAACGGAGTGGCTTTTCACTTATCTCCAAAGGGCGCCGTGTGAGGTAAAGGTCGAGGATGTCTTGAGTTTTATCGATCGGTCCAAGGTCCCTCATCCGGAAGTATCCGGCTGGTCGAAAGAGACCACTCTCAGAGTAGCACAGCATTACATGGCAAGTATCCGTGATTTTGGTCTTGCCCAAGGAAAATCTAGAAAGTGCACGATCCGGCCCGCTTTGTATGCCGCCCCTTTCCGTCTCCTGATTAAGGCGCTGCTTCTTGCCGGCGTCAAAACAGCAGGCCTGATCAAGACGCCTGTTTTCCGCCTTTTGGCTATTGAGGGGCCGGAGATCGTCGAAGCGCTGAGCGAATTGAACCGGAGGGGATCTCTCCATTTCAAGATGCAAGCCGATGTAATCGAGCTGAATCTGAGGGAGGTCTCGTGAAGAAGCAGTTCGACGCGCTATTTGATATAATTAAGGAACCGCTTAGATCGGCCGGGGGAGTTAAAACCGATAATTCGATCAGGTTTATTTACCCTCCAAAGAGGGAACTCGATTTTCGGGCTTATCTTTTCGATTCGTTTGCGCCCCTGCTTGAGGCAAAGGAGATACCGTTTCTTCTGCTAGACCTCAGCGATTTCCTTTTTGACATGCTGGATGATTCCAGCGTCGAGATGCTGCAGGAGGATGAGTTCGACGACTATAAGTGGATGAAGCAGGCACTCTCTAAGCGGATCGAGGCAAGTCTGCAAAAACGCTTTTTCGAAGTGGCTCAACTGTTGCCGGGGTGTACCATAATTGTGCATGGGACGATTGCATTGTATCCTCTTATTCGTTTCGGGGACGTCTTAAGAGGGGCTCGTGATCTCACTTGCCGCATTGTCATTGCGCATCCCGGGGAAGATCGCGGTGGAAAAATCTATTTCCTGGACCAACCCGATAGTGGGAACTATCTCACTATAAAGCTTTCCTGACCGGCCAGGATGATTACCTGGACCTCCCCGGGGAGAAAAGGATGCTCATAAAGAGCCTCATCAAGCGGGACATCACAGCAAAAATCGAAGGTGTTGTGAAAGTCTTCGACCGGGCGTCACTTGCCGACGAATTTCGTGAATATGTCGTTACGGACAAGATCGAAAGCCACGTGAAGAGCATTATAGATTCTTTCACACAGCAGAGTGAGGCGCTAAGACGAGGAGGAACCCCGCGTGATGTAATGGGCATCTGGATATCCGGTTTCTTTGGTTCGGGGAAGTCTCACTTTGCCAAAGTTTTGGGGTATCTCCTGCAGAATAATTCACTTTCCCCTTACTCTGCTGAAAAGTGCATCGACGTTTTTCTCAAGCATCTCTCCGATTCTCCCAGAGGCAACTCTCTCTCTCTGCGGCTTAGAGAGCTTGAACGTACAACTCAGGTTGAAACCATCCTTTTCGAAATCAAGAGTCGTCAATCGCTTACAAATCCTAATTCAGTTGGCGAAATTCTCTTAGGTGAATTTTACAGGCATATCGGTTTCGCCGAAAACTTCGTCGTCGCAAGGATCGAACGCCGTCTTGACCGGCGAGGCTTGTTGCAAAAACTGGAGCAGTCCTATGAAAGCAGATTCAAGATTCCATGGAAGCACCCCGAGGCACGAGATGACCTTCTGACCGTCCGTCACCGGCTGGCTGAGTTGCTCCCGGTGATAGAACCGGCAGAATACCAGGATAGAAGCGAAGCCAAGCGAGCCCTGGATGACATGTTTCGGCACGAGAAAATAACTGCCGAAGGGATTGCGGAGGAGCTTGTTGCCTGGGTCAATGACCAAAAAGTGGCCGGCGGAAAGATGCAGCATCTTGTGTTCGTTATAGATGAGATGGGAACATTTATCGGAGACTCCACTGAAAAGATCAGCGAACTGAACTCAATTGCTGAAATGATTGGCAACAAAGGCAAGGGTAAGGTCTGGATGATTGCCACCAGCCAGCACGACCTGGAGAAGGTCGTTGACCGCACGAATTTCCAGCCCGCTTTGGTTGGACGACTCAATGCCCGATTTGAGCTAAAGCCCCATCTCATTTCAGATGAAATCAACAAAGTTGTTTCCGAGCGGATTCTCAAAAAAATTCCTTCTGAGAAATCGATTATTCGTGATCTTTTCCGAAGAAATGAGGGCCATATCGCCCAGCTCGCCGACCTGAAGGCAAGCCGCCATTTGGGGAATGTTGACGAGAATGGTTTTGTCGCATGTTACCCATTTCTGCCGCATCAGATCCAACTAGCTCAAGATATATTCGAAAGACTTTCAGGGTTCCGCCTGTCAGGCGGTGTCCGGTCCATGATCTCCGTGGTTATGGAGGCCCTTCAGGAGGTAGCGAACGAAAAAGTGGGTGCGATCCTTAGTTTCGATCAGATTTTTGATGCTGTCGAAAATGACCTGCTTTCTCAGGAATACCTCGGCACTGCCGGAGTTAGAGCAATCAGTGAATCGGGTGAGAGGGTGCCTGGAA
Organism: Syntrophobacteraceae bacterium; assembly: GCA_049512295.1. GTDB lineage: Bacteria > Desulfobacterota > Syntrophobacteria > Syntrophobacterales > Syntrophobacteraceae > SbD1. Next base: position 6,719 of record JBEKXG010000346.1, on the reverse strand, counting down.
CACCTGTCGACCCAGCGCGCGTTTTGAAAGTATTATGGCTGCTCCAGCAGATCACCTGGGTCCCGCGCATTCCTGAAAATCTTGCCAAGCTCCTTGTCCGGGACTTTGACACCGATATTGCTCCGCTCCGCCAGCAGGTCGAAGAGACTTTGGCAATGCTGCAAGATGCCGGCTATGTTGCCAAAGACGAAGCAACAGGAGAGTGGAAGTACCTGAACGAGCGAGAACGAACCATTGAGCAAGCTATCCAGGAAATGATCCGGACCGGAGGTCCCAGAAGTATCAGTATCTCCTCCCTTCGCAGGACTTCCCAGCAGATGTGCAAAGAAGCTTTAACCACCAAAAAGAAGCTCAATAATTTTACTGTCCTGTCCGGCAGGACCAAGGTCCCTTTCCAGTTTGCCGTACACCTTGATGGAGAAGCTGTGGAAACCGGTCCGGACCTTGAGGTCGCCTTCATAAGTCCGCTCGCCGCCGGCCGAAAACAGGAAATCGAAGAAATCCTGAAGCAGAACCAAATTAGCGGCATCAAAGGGCAACGGCTTTGGTGGGTTGCCGGGACACCGGAAAACCTCGAGACTCGTTTCAAACGGTTTGAAGCTTTAGTTAAAATCACGGGCGATAAACGTTTTACGGAAGATTCTTCGGGGGAAACCCAGGCGGCGCTTTCAGAGAAGCGAAAAGAACGAGATGAACTGAAAACGGCTCTGGTTGGAGACCTGCAGAAGGCATTTTTATCGGGCACTCTTTTCTACAGTGGGCAAGAAAGGGAACTTGAAGGTGAAGTCGATTTTCGTGAACCTCTCAACAAGGCCCTTCTCTCAGTCATCCCAAATCTTTACCCGAGATTTCAGGATGCCGACCGAGAATTCGACTTTGCAAAGCAAGTCAAGGCATTCCTCAATCCGGCAGCCGTCTCATTGCACCAGATAGCGCCCAATCTTGACATGTTCGATACTCAAGGAGCTTTGCAGCGTGAATCGGTTCTTGTGTCGCAAGCGTTGGAAAAAGGTTTCAGCCGACCTCCTTTCGGTTGGCCGACCGAACTCGTACGCCTTGTACTGGCAGCCTGCCTCCGTGCAGGAGCGATTTACCTGGAGGAGCCCACTGGCGCGGGTCTCGTTCCAAAGTATGACTACAAGGCAACCGATGATCTTTTCCTCAAGATCAACACTTTCAAAAAAATACTCCTCCGAGTATCAGAAACCAGTCTTTCCGTCGACCAACTAAAAGAAGCCGGTAAGCTTCTCATCTCCATGGATGTGACCGGCACCGCTGAATCCGGCAATGCCATTGCTGCCGCCATCAGAAAGCTGGGCGGGCAATTTAAATCAAATATCGAGGAAGCCGGACACATTGCCGAATCCGGACTGCCCATCACCGAGATAATATTAAAAGGCGAGGCCGTTCTCAAGGAGTCTACTACTACTAAAGACCCAACCAAAGCTGTCCTGGCTTTTCTTTCGAAAGCCGAAGAATGGAAGAAACTGTACTCGGAACTAAAAACGCTGAGTATCTTCATCCTGAAAAAACGGCATCAGGAATTCAGAACTTCAAGAATAATTACCGAGCTTGCCATAAATCACCCTATTCCACCGGACCATCCAAAAAGGGGTGCATTGGAGCAAGGCTTGAAGGATATCGAGGCAATCATAACGCAAAAAGAGGTGGTCTCACGCTGGTCTGACTATCGAGAAGCATATGAGGCCATATTGAATACTTACCGAGATGCTTACCAAAACGCTTATGGAAAAATTTGCCAAGACGTAGAATCAACGGTTGATCGAATTATGCGCGGTATTGCCTATAAATCGGCGCCGATCGATCAACGTGACAGCGTGCTGGATCAAGTCTTTGGTCCGGGTGGACCATGCCATTATCCAAGCATCAGCTTAATGTCTACAGGGATGCTTATAAGCGCAACCTCCAAACACAGCCTCACGTCCCTGACTCAAGCAAGTATGGCCATGCTAGGCTACCAGTCACAAGTAGAGGCAAAACTCCGCTGTCTGGCACTGCCTGCCGGCCCTCCCGATGAAATGACCTGGCTATGGTCGCCTGCAGACTCTCTCGTTGGCAGGCGATTCCGATTAGAGTCGGAAATTGACGATATTTTGCAAGCCATCGCGCAAGAGTTGAAAGAGCAGATTCGTAAGGGTTATACGGTGATCGTGAAATGAGCGCTGAACGGCAGGCACTTTCAGACAAGCACAAAGATGCGGTCAAATCCTGGGCGCCAAAGGTCCGTAAAGTTTTGGAGTACGATCTGGCAGCCCAATTGCAGCGTCTTGGGATTTCGAGCGCCGGCAAGATCACACCGGTTGACCGGATGCATTTGCCCGAGGAAGCACTAGCTCTGAGAATTCAGGTTGAGGCGTTGTTCAAGCGGGATACGATCTCTGAAGGAGATGCCCAAAGAGGGTATCAGGCCATATTGAGGGAGATTTCCTATACCTTCTTGAATCGGCTGGTGGGTCTCAAGTGTATGGAAGCCCGTCAGCTTTTGTACCTCCCGCCACCCGGTAATCCTACTGGAGCGCCCGAACAGACGGAAATCATCACACCAGTTCCCGGCCAGGCACGTTCCCGCTATCTTCGAGACTTCCGAGCAACAGGAGGGGCACGTTACAAATACGATGGAGACGCGGAGGAGTCTCTTCTTCGCGATGGCCTGACGGCTGCTTTTCGCTACATAACTCGGGAAATTCGCATCCTTTATGACCCGGAGCATGAGTATTCGTGTATTTGGCCAACTCATGCCTGCCTTCTAAATGTTATAGGCATGATAAACGGTGATCTTCCTGAAGAGGCATATCGGGCTCCGGATTTTCTGGGTTGGGTGTATCAGTTCTTCAATCGTGAAGAAAAAAAACAGGTCAGGGAAGAGAACAAGGGGACACCGCGGAGTTCCTATGAACTGGCGGTCATCAACCAGTTCTATACCCCGTCATGGGTGGTCAAAGTGCTCGTGGACAATACCTTAGGCCGCTTATGGATTCAAATGCATCCAGACTCTTCGTTGAGGTCTCTTGGGCCGCCTTCTCTTCCCGACGAGAGTGTTACAAGCGGGACGGTTGCCGATTATCTGGTTCCAGGTACTGGAGAGAAGATCAGATTCAAGCGGCTTTCAGATACCGGTAAAGTGGAGGAGTTCAAGCGTGTTCGAGACATTGCCCTGCTTGATCCTGCCTGTGGCACCATGCATTTTGGTCAGTATGCGTTTGGTCTCTTCTACCGCATGTACGAAGAGGAAATCGAAAACGCAGGCAAGACAGGATGGCCCCCGGAACCCTCTATCCGGGACCGGATGCGAATCCCCACGGCTATAATCGAGAATACTCTTTTCGGGATCGATATCGATCCCCGAGCTATTCAGATTGCTTCGTTATCTTTGCTGCTAACCGCCAAAGAAGCCGCCCTTCGACATGGCCACGCCCCGCGCGATGTGCGTGTTACTCGCACTAATCTTGTAGTGGCCAATGCCGTCGACCTGGGAAAGGAGCAATTGCATGCTTTAGTGGCTCATGTGAATGGCCGATTTGGATCACCTGAGATTCAGGAGAAACTTTTCAGGGTACTTTGGGAGAATCTCCAGAACGTTGGGGAATTAGGCAGTCTTATTCAGGTGAGGGAAGGAGTTTCGAGAGTGCTCGAGGACTGGGTAGAAAATCAGGCTCGACAGCGTGGTTGGACAGATTTAAGGCGCAAACAACCCGAACAGAGACACCTTTTTGAAGCGCAGATCGCAAAGCAGTTGAGGCTTCAACGCCGATTACTGGATGAAGAAGCTGCCCGACTGGGGAATGAGTTATTGTCTGCATTGGAGAATGCAGCCGCGAAGGTTGGTGTCGATCCTTCCGAGCGCCTGTTTGCTGAAGATACCGCTCGTGGCCTGAAGCTAATACAAATGCTCTCAAGATCTTACGATGTAGTGGTAATGAATCCGCCTTATGGCGCCTTTGTCCCCAATGTTAAAGATTTTGTTAGAGCTGCCTACCCATTCACATACGACAACATCTACGCAACATTCATTGACAGGGCAACTCAGCTTGTCGAGGAGTCAGGCTATGTCGGAGCCCTTGTTTCCTCGACTTTCGTCAACTTGAAAACTTTTGAAAAACTCCGCACGGAGATTCTCCTTAAACGTAATCCACTTATGGTTATGCTCGATCTGGGTTTCGGTATTCTGGATGATGCTACCGTCGAGACTGCCGCCATTGTTCTTAGGGGAGGCGCCTGATGAATTTGATCAAATGGCGCTGGATAGAAAAAGACTTCGGGTTTCGATTCAAAACCGCTCAGGGCAGGCGCACAACCGAATACTACCAGGGGGCAACAGTTAACGACTTCTATGTCATTCCCGGAAACCTACGCAAGTTTGATGCGGCGCGCCTCAACACATTGGCGAATGGAGTCGTTGCTCCACCCGGGTTTCGTGTTATCTCCAATCCTTGGAGATATTATGACCGTAACTGGGACTGGATTGAAACTCAGGATGGCATTTGCCTAAATTATGCAGGATGCCTGGATCGGGAGGACATCGACAGGCGTGAGGATGAAGGTGTTGCGCGCGCCATGGAGCATGTCACTGATCTTGTACTCCGCCCTGGGCCGGTGGCTCTTACCCTGACGCTGATCCGCGCACTCCATAGGGAACTCATGGGGTTGATTTATCCCTTTGCAGGGACATGGCGCACAGTCGCTTTGCACAAAGGTGAAGGTCCCACCAAATGGCCCTTGCCGCCAGGAGGCATTGAGCCCTTTATGGACGTTCTTGAAAGGGATGTGCTGAGCAGATCTCCTTTTTTATCAGAGGTCGATCAAGAGGTTTACGCCTATGCCAGTGAGGTTATGAACGAGTTTCTGGCGATCCATCCTTTCCGTGAAGGAAACGGCCGGACTGCTTTCGTGATCGGCAATCTGATTCTAATGCAAAACAGTCTCCTGCCACTGAATGTCTACGACCGCAAAAATGATGAGGGGCGGTATTTGGGGGCTTGTGAAGCCGGGCGGATTAGCAAGGATTACGGGCCGCTTGCACGCTTAATCGGTGAATGGGAAGAAATGGCCATGGATCGTCTGGAGGATGAGCATGGAGAGTAGACAGCGACCCGATCTCCGGAAAATATTGGCCGACCCCGACCTCCGCAGGAAAATCATGGTTTCTACAGTTCAAGCAACCCAGGCAAGGGAAGGTATTGAGACCTCGGAGGAAATGGCAAGCCAAGCTTATTACATTGTTACCGAAGGAGAAAAGGCTGCATTCTTTGACCTTCAGGGATTTCGCGGGGGGAAGGGAGAAATAGACCAACGGCATGATTTCTTTGTCAAAACATTAAGAGGGGAAACCAAGAGCGTCCGTTTCGATGTCCCACTCAGGGACTTCTCTGAAGTTGCAGGCGCTCCCCTTGCATATAAGCGGATTGGAACGATTGCACACATATTTCGTGAGGCCCTGAGCTTGGATCCCCATTGGGGAGTTGCCTCTCAGGGTTTGGCAACGGCCGACGATTCACGTTTTGTCCGATTCTCGTGGGAAATACCACGGGATGATAAAGGGAAGGACTGGGTTCCTTTTGCTAAAGGGGGGGATTTTTCAAGATTCTATTCAAATATAAGTCTACGACTGCTTTGGCGAGATAATGGTCGGGAAATACGAAGTTATGAGAGAGCTTATATCCGCAATGAAACTTACTACTTTAGACCAGGGCTTACGTGGCCTCGCAGAACCCAGCGGGGTTTCAACGTTCGGGTCATGCCCGAAGGGTGTATTTTCGCAGATAAAGGTCCTGTTATTTTTCCAAATGACCCCGCTCACACATTTCTTATCTTAGGTGTAGCCAATTCGACTGCGGCAGAAGCAATACTGCGTGAATTGATGTCTTTTGGCTCCTGGGAGGTCGGTGTCATTAAGCGTCTTCCAATTCCTAATCCGAACGCTTCTCAGAAAGAAATCATCAGTCGGATTGCCGAATCAATCTATCACGCCAAAGCGAATTGGGATTTTGGGAATGAGGTTTCTACTTCATTTAAGAGGCCTTGGCTGATCGGCCAAAGTGCCACCAAGAATAGGACGGACGTTAGGGGCCGCCTCGATCAGCTCGGAGAATATGAAAGCAACAAGGACGCCAACATTCAGAAGCTTTACTCTGAACTAAACGAAGAAGTTTATAGGCTCTATGGCATCCATGAAGCTGCCAGGAAAGCTATTGAGCGAAGCCCGGGAGAACGTCCTAAGGAAGTTATATGGCCTCAAATGGAAGGCAAATCGCCCGAGCAAAAACGCATGGAGCATGTCTGGCGTTTGCTTTCCTATGTGGTGAAATGCGTTCTGGAGCAGGATGAAGATGGTATTCAGCCTATAATTGCCATCGCAGGTAAGCCAAGTCTTATCGACCAGGTGTATAAAAAGCTGGAGTGCTCCTTCCCCAGCCAATCCATCAGCCACGTAGAAGTGGATATCCTTAACGAGCTTAAACGAAAAGTGAAGGGATACCGTACCACAAGTTCAATCTCTGAATGGTTGGAGGATGTGTTCTTCGAATACCATGTCTCCCTTTACAAGAACAGGCCCGTCCATTGGCACATCTCAAGTGCTCAAGGAAAGGACAAAGCAGCTTTCGGAGCATTGCTTCGCTATCATAAATTTGACAAGAACTGCATGGCAAAGCTACGCGGAACTTATTTGCGAGAGACAATTGAATTGTTCCGGAGGGAAG
>JBEKXG010000345.1:0-5734 GCA_049512295.1 Syntrophobacteraceae bacterium | reverse complement strand
AGAGATCTGCTTCACCGCTAACACATCCGAAGCTCTGAGCATGGTGGCGGGCGGAATTTCGTGGAAACCCGGCGATAAGATTATTGTGCCCATACCCGATTTTCCGTCTAACGTGTACCCTTGGGTGAATCTGGAGCGCTCCGGGGTTGAGATTTGTTTTCTTAAGAAAAACGAGGGGCGTTTCGGGGTTTCGGAGATCTCGGCCGTACTTCGCCCCGGAACGAGGCTTGTCGCTGTAAGTTCGACGGATTTTACCACCGGGTTCCGGTGCGACCTGGAAGAACTGGGGGATTTTTGCCGGCGAAAGGATATGCTTCTCTGTGTCGACGCCATACAGAGTCTGGGGGCCGTACCTCTCGACGTGAAAAGCTGCGGGGTTCACTTCCTCGCCTGCGGCGGTCACAAATGGCTCTTGAGCACAATGGGAATCGGCGCGCTCTTCATCTCGAAGGAGGTGAATCATCTTGTTCATCCTACCCGGGTCGGGTGGCGCAGTGTCGAAAATGAGGAGGATTTCTACAGCCTCCAACTGAAAAACCTGGAACTGAGATTGAAAGCCGATGCCCGCCGATTCGAACCCGGGGCCCTCAATCTTGCAGGAATCACCGCGCTCGGAGCAGCCCTCGAAATGCTGCTGGAAATAGGGATCGAGCGCATATTCGAGAGAATATGCGGGCTGAACGACATCATCGCATCCGGGCTTGGAAGGAGAAATCTCAAGCTCATCAGCTCAATGGAACCCCGGCACAGGTCGGGAATTCTAAGCTTCATTCCCGAGGACGCGGGGAGGCTTTTTCGCCATCTTTTTAAAAGGAAGGTGCTTGCCGCTCAAAGAGGAAACGCCGTCAGGCTCTCACCTCATTTCTATAACGATGCAAGCGACATTGAAAGGCTCTTTGAGGCGCTGGACAGCTACTGATACGAAGCCGCATTCACTCTCCTTTAAACATCGGTTCCCGCTTTTCCAGGAAGGACCGAACGCCTTCTGCATAGTCGTGGCTGTCGTATACCAGTCTTCTCAGACCCTGGATGCGTTCGAAAACATCGGGAGTCATGGGGTGGGCGCCAGCAAGGATGTTGAACTGTTCCTTGATGACGGAAATGGCGAGCGAAGAGCGGGTCGCCATCCGTTTTGCGAGATTTGTCGTGAACTCAAGGAGCTTATCCGATGGCACGAGATGATTGAGTATGCCGACGCGTTCGGCCCTTTCCGCCATGATGGGGTCAGCCGAAAAGAACATCTCTTTTGCGATATTTAAGCCCAGCCTGTTAATGAAATGCAGAATGCCGGTCGCATTGTAAGGCAGCCCAAGCTTTGCCGGGGTGATCGCAAAAGATGAGGTTTCATCCCCGATGATAATATCGCACGTCATGACGAGATCGCAGGCGCCTCCCCAAACGCTTCCGTGAACCATGGCAATAACCGGTCCGGGATATTTCTGAACCGCTCGGAGCAGCTTTTCCAACGAGTCCTGGTACCCGAGCGGGTCACGGCGCGCCTCGGGCAACTCCTTGATATCGTGTCCCGCGGACCAGACCGCGCTCCCGGCAGGGGCCCTCAAGATCACAGCCGCGATTTTGCGGTCTTTGAGGCCATTGAGACTTTGAACGATTTCGTGCACCAGTTCATGGCTCAAGGCGTTTCTCTTGCCCGGGTTATTGAGACATATAAACCCAATATTGTCTGCGACTTCCACATCGACAAACGGCATGCTTAATCCTCCCTAAATCAGGACGGCGTTCCGGGCTTGTTCGGTCAGTTCGTCCCTGAATTTCGGATGAGCGATGTTGATGAGGCTCAAAGCCCTTTCGCTAGTCGATTTGCCCTTGAGATTGGCAATACCGTACTCGGTCAACACGAACTCGGTATCCATCCGGGGATCTGTCACGAGGCTCGTAATGTGCGGCACGATTCGGGAAACGGCTCCGTGCTGCGCAGTCGAATGGAGGGCCATGATGGACTTGCCGCCCGGCGAATCGAATGCCCCCCTCATGAAATCGAGCGCCCCGCCGGTCCCGCTGAATTCATGCCACTGCATCGACTCAGCGCTGACCTGTCCGTAGAGGTCAATTTCAAGCGCCGAATTGACCGAGACCATGTTTGCGTTTTGAGCGATCACGGATGGATGATTCACATGGGAGGAGGGATAGCTCTCCATGGCCGGGTTGTCGTGCATGAGTTCGTAGAGGTGACGGTCGCCCAAAGCAACCGTGAATACGTGCTTCCAGCGATGCAGCGTCTTTCGTCTTCCGTTTGCGGCCCCGCACTCAATGAGGTCGGCCATCCCGGGGGTCAACAACTCCGTATGGATGCCGAGGTCCTTGCGGTCCGTCAGGTAGCGGCAGACGGCATTGGGAATTCCGCCGATACCAAGTTGGATTGTAGCACCGTCCGGGATCAACTCCGAAACGGACTTCCCGATGACGTAGTCTTCGGGCAGCATAGGGTGTGCGGCCGCCTCCATGAGCGGCACATGATTCTCGACGATCTTGTCCACCTCGGAGACGTGAACCAGGGATTCCCCGAAAACCCTGGGCATATTCCTGTTCACCTCCACGATGCTTGTCCTGCATGAGCGGATTACCGCTGAAGCATAGTCATTGTTGGTGCCGAGACTGAAATAGCCCGCATTATCCATGGGTGAAACCGTAATAACGAATGTGTCGATGGGAATGAATTCGGTGAGGAGCCTCGGGATTTGATAGAAATAGCTGGGCACGTAGCTCAGGATTTTTTTGCCGGAGTGCCTTTGTTTATCTGTGATGCGCCTGTCCACGTCGGTCATGAATAATGGACAGGGGTGGACGGCATGCAGGACATCGTCCGCCAGGATGGTCTCCGCGGCGTGTTTCATGGCCAGCTTGTAGTAAATTCGAAGGTCTCCCAGATCTCCGCTGCGAACTCGCGACGCTATCGCTTCCAGCAGGGCAGGCGGCTGGCCCGCAGCCATTCCGAAAGACAATGCACTGCCGCTTTCTATTTCACTTACCGCTTCCTCGGGACTCGTTAGCTTCTTTTGATACAGGAGGCTGTTCGCACTCGCCATAGGTCTTCATCTCCTGTTCCAGGATCGATTTTTCCCCATTAAAATGATCAAATCCGTCATCCACCCGGGAAAACCCCTGAGAGTCGAGCCGGTTCAAATTACACGAATATTTTAGATGTTTTTTGGAGGCATTTCAGCAATTTTGTACTAATTACCTATTCATCTCTTTGCTGCGAGATCGACTCTATGCCGTCTCAAGAAAGATCGGTTCGGGATTCAGGGATGATAAGATGAAAATTCGCGACGATTTGGAAATCACTCTGGTCTGTGTGGCTTTTCTGTGGACAGTCTACTTCCTGAGCATGGTATTTCCAATTGATTTGCGCAATTACGGCATCAGGCCACGGAGCATCCATAGTTTGCCGGGTCTGGTTTTTGCGCCCTTCCTGCACTCAGGCGTCAGACACCTGTTTTCAAATTCCATGGCGTTGGCTCCTTTATTGTTCTTTGCATTGACATACAGCAGGAAACCGGCTCTAAAGGCCATCGTTTTCATTACACTGGTTGGAGGAGCAGGTATCTGGTTATTCGGAAGGAGCCATACAGTACACATCGGTGCAAGCGGCATCATTTTCGGGCTGATCGGTTACCTGCTGGCCATCGGCCTGTTCAGACGAAACTTACCGGCGTTGTTCGTTTCATTGGCAGTTGCATTCTACTATGGCTGGATACTATCCTCCCTGTTCGTCGTTTTGCCCGGGGTGAGTTGGACCGGGCATTTCTTTGGTTTCATAGCAGGCGTATCGGCTGCCTGGGTTACGAGAAAGGATTGATTGCAGGCTAATGTGAAATCAGGACTATCGGTCGGGAATTTTATGGCTTGGTTGAGGAGGATGCCGGGTTACTGACGGTCAAGTTTATCGGAAGAGATGTGAGGAGTTGCGACCCCAATAAACAGGCGATCTTGTGGAAGATTGTTCAGTATCACGGTGCGCTCTTTTTTCATAAATTGTTTTCCCCACCCTCTTTCGGCCTCTCGGCCAGGGTTGTGGCGAAGATTCCCTCGAACATGACATCCGTTGTTGTCTTGATCAACGCTTCCAAATGCCGAAAGCTCTCTATCAAGGTTTTGGCAAAAGGGGTAAGCACGGAGCCTCCACCATGTTTGCCCCCGGTCTGCTTTGTGAGAAGCTGCTTCCCGAGCCGGTCCTCGCTAGCCTTGATCTTTCCCCACACCGCACGGTAGCTCATATGGAGCTCTGTCGCGGCTCCGAGAATCGATCCGCTCCTGTCGACAGCTTTAAGTATTTTGAGGCGTCCCTCCCCGAAGACCACCTCACCTTTTCCGTTTGCTATCCAAATCTTGGACTTGACAGTAAGTCTTACGGGCTCTGAGGTCACTGTGCCAATCCTTTACACCATGGGGGACGTTCCAAAAGAGGTCTCTCCGTCTCTTCCGCTGCAGGCCACCGGATCAAAAAGGCATCTCGCCGTCTGTCGAAAAGCAGCCACTTTGTAAGGTATTGTAGGATGTAACTTACAGCCAGGCAAGTGACAAGAATGCCCAGAATCAGCTTGAGGTACTTCCGGGGGACAAACTTCCGCAGCCTGGCTCCGCAGTACACTCCCGCAAAGCCACCAACCCCGAAAAAAAATCCCGACAGCCACAGTCTGGAGAAACGACCATGCCAGAAAACTGATAGTTTCCGATTCGGAAAAGGACCCTTTCCGGACGGAAACCGGCTAACTACTAACAATAAGCCTTTGGATCAGTCATGCGGTCAAAATATCCTCGTCAGTTACTTCAAAGAGGCAAACTTCCCCAAATCCATTACACACCGGAGATTAGCGGTCCAAACATTCGGCAAGGCGGACTAGAGGCGTCCCAGTATACACAATCTCCGAGTAGAGGTAGAATTAAAAAACCATTATATCATAAATGTCATATCGAGATTTCTATCCCGTGTGCCTTATATCAAGGAATATTTGCAAAACAACACCAATTGCATATTACGCATGCGCAGGTTTAAAATTAGAATGATGGTCGGGAGGTCTATGAACGATTCCGGAGAGTTTCGAATTAAAAGACGATTATATCATAAGTGTCATATCGAGATTTCTATCCTGTGTACTCTATATCAAGCAGTTTTTTAAACGCAACACAAATTGTATATTGCGCATGCACAGGTTTGCAGTTACAATGATAGTCGAAAAGTCGATGAACGATTCCGGAGGGCTTCCTTTAGCTGGTTTCCTTTTGGGGTCCCCTGAAGCAAGCCGGCCGCACCGGCGGCGTGAGTGCATTACCCTTTGGACCGGCCATATGATTGAATCTATTCAGGATCTGCGCATAAAATTAAAGCCCCGGCAGGAGTCGAGTTTCGTTGCGTTATTTCAGCAGGGGGTCTATCTAAAGACCAGGGCGGGATTGCCCATGGCTGAAGTTTTGGAGCAGGCCGGTTTTTCACGCAAATACCTCGAAGAAAAGGTGCAAACGGTTTTTCTCGACGGCAGCGCTGTTGACGATCCTGAGTTTGCAGTTGTCGAAGGCGATTCCGTGATCGCTCTTTCGGCTGCAATGCCGGGGCTTGCAGGAGCAATTCTTCGGAAAGGAAGCCCCATTTCTGCGCTCCGATCGAGGACCTCCGCAGAAATGGGTCATCGCTGTACCGAGGAAGCGATGCACACAGTCAGGCTGAAGCTCTTTAACACCATTGCGAAGGAAATGGGGCCCGGACTTCTCCATA
>JBEKXG010000344.1:0-5786 GCA_049512295.1 Syntrophobacteraceae bacterium | reverse complement strand
ATCCCCATCGCGACCGCTCCATGGACCTGCTGCTCGAACCCAACCGGATTGATTATCCGCCCCCCTTCAGTGACGGCGAAGTACTTTTTCACATCGACTTTCCCGGTGAGTTCATCGACTTCGACGCACGCAAGGTGGGCGGCGTAGGAAAAAAGGACGTGCGGGAACCCGAATTTGAACGCCTTGCCGGTTTCTATCTTATCCTGGGAGACCGGCATGACGAATTGGCTCAACACGACCCGGTCCGTTTCCGGAAACACCCGCCCCAGCAATTCCAGAGTGACCTCCTTACCCGAGGGAAGGTGCTTTACCGCGCCGGGCACTAGAGCCAACCCGCGCGTTTCATCGAGCATCAGGAGGAGGGCCGCCCGGTGCAGAAGCTTCTCCTTGAGCTCATTGCACGCCAGCACAAGAGCGTTTCCATACGTATAGGTCGTTCTGCCGGCAGATGAAGAACCTGAAGGATGGGCACGGTCAGTGTCGGGCTGCACAAGCTCGAGGCGCGACATGTCCTGACGCAGTATCTCTCCCGCAATCTGGACGAAAGCGCTTGCGTTGCCCTGCCCCATGTCGGCGACGCCGCTATAGACGCGAATCTTGCCTTCCCCCGTCAATTCCACCTTGGCGATGGCGGAATCCGGAAGCCCCCTGCCGTAACCGATGGCATTTGAAACAGCGGCAATACCGACACCCCTGCGCTTGAAAGGACCGGCTCCACGTTTCCACGCGGCGCTTTCGGTCCACGCCGCGCTCCGGCCCAGGGCTTCGAGACACGGGACTATTCCCGTGGAGTGGACAAGAGTGACGCCTGAGCAGTTTTTGTCGCCTCTACGGAGCGCGTTTTTCAGCCGGACGTCCAGGCGGTTCATGCCCAGATTGGCAGCCAGGAGATCCATCATCGATTCTATGGCGAAGGCCGTCTGGCAAACACCGAAACCGCGCATGGCGCCGCCGATAGGATTGTTCGTGTAAACGCACCAGCCCTCGATGAGCGTATTCGGGATGCGGTACGGCCCACCGGCATGTTCCATACCAAGCGCCATGATCTCTGCGCCAAGATGGGCGTAAGGGCCCGTATCGTAGTAGAGTGTGCAGTGAAGCGCGCGCAGCGCGCCGTCGCGCATCGCTCCCAACCGATACCGCATACGGACGGGATGCCGCTTGTAGCCCGCAACGAAACTCTCCTCACGCTGCCACCACATCTTCACGGGCCTGCCCCCGGAATGCATGGCTGCCAGGGCCAGTAGACATTGCACGGTCGCGCCGTCTTTTCCCCCAAATCCCCCTCCCAGGTACGGACTGATGACCCTGATCGCATCCACTTCGATACCGAGGGCATGGGCAATTTCGAACCGGTCCCGGAAAGGGGCTTGTGTCGAGACTGTCATGACGATTCTTCCATCGGGCTCGCGTCGGGCCAGACCGTTTTCGGTCTCGAGAAAAGCGTGTTCCTGGCAGGCGGTTTCGAAAGAATCTTCCACGACGATGTCGCATTCTTTAAATGCGTCCGGGGCGTTGCCCGTACTGACGACGGCGTTCAGAAGGAGATTGCCCGTGTCGTGCACGAGGGGCGCCCCCGGCAGCAGGGCTTCTTCAGGATCGAAGACAGCCGGCAGAGGTTCGATGTCCAGGCGGATAAGCTCCAGCGCCTTCTTCAGCGCCTCCCGGTCCTCAGCGAGAACCAGCGCCACCGGGTCTCCGCAATGACGTACCTTCCGGCCGGCCAGAACCGGCTGGTCCTTGTGCACGATCCCCTGCCGGTTAGTCCCGGTGACGTTCTCGCGGGTCAGGACCGCAAAAACTCCGGGAACCTGCCGGGCTTCGGCCGTATCGATGCCCCGTATTATCCCGTGGGCCATGTTTGCCCTTTTCGCCCCGGCCCACAGGATATTTTCAGGGCAGTGATCTATAGCGTATTTTTCCTCTCCGGTGACTTTTGCCCCCGCATCGAACCGGGGCGCCGGGAATCCCACTTCGAGCATCCTGATACTCAATAGAGTCTCCTTCTATCAAACTCCGGGGTTTTCTCCGGCGGCCGCTTCCGGCCGGGCCGCCCCCTTGAGATTTCCCAACGCTATAAGCAAAACGAGATTTACCAGGGCGAATCCCGCACAGACATCGAAAAGAGAGCCGAAGGAGTAACCGGCGGCAATAAAGGCCCCCCCGGCGTACGGACTGAGGAAGAACCCCGCGTCCATGACAAAGAGCGACAGATTTGCATTAACTCCCCGCAGGTGTGGGGGCGAGACCGAAAAGAGCAAGCCGTTGAGAAGGGGCATGATGAAACCGATGCAAAGCCCGTAGTATCCTGCCATCATGTAGAGCATGCGGGTGGAATTCATGCGGCCGAACAGCAAAAAGCATGGGATCAGCAGAAGCGTGAAAAGCTGGAGCATTCTCGTTTTATCGATCTTATCGAAGAAAAGCCCTCCCGAAAGGCGCAGGACTATCATCACCAGGGTCGAGACGGCGAAAAAGCCGCCCACGCCTGTAATCGTGCTCCCGGCGATGTTCCCCTTCATGAAATAGAAGACGGAAGCATAGCAGAGGTACAGAAAGAGGTTTACGGCCAGCAGGAGGGCAATCCTGGGGTCCTTCAGGTTCCGGCGGATTTCTTCCAGTTCGGGCCGCTTCATCAGCGCGCCTTCCATGCCGCTCAGCGCGCTTTTCAACCTCCTTTGCAGCACGAGGAGCAAGACGAAGGCCGGGGCGGCCAGAATCGTCACCCCGCGATAGATTTGCGACTCGTCTTGTGTCTGGCGAAGCAATATTTCCGTCACAAGCGGCATAATCGCATAGGGGATCAGCACCGACACACTTACAAAACCGAACCCCTCCCCGCTTCTATCTTTGGGGATGAAATGCACCATAAGGGCCATACTTGCTGAAACGAGCAGAACGAAAGCAGCCCCGTGAAAGATCCTCAGCACAATCAACCCCGGGATCGTCACCACCCAGCCGTACGATAAGAGTGCCGCCACCAGCATTGCGAGCGCGATAAGCATCGCTGTGGCCGCATTTCCCATGTGCAGCATCGGGACTACGGCAAGACGCAGCACGAAGGCGCTCATCGGTTCGAGCCCGAGCAGAAAGCCTCTCCACTCAACTGGGATGCCGATTCTGGCGAGATGATTGAAAAAGCCGTAGAACACCGCCATGTTGCAGAAGGCAAAAAATGAAACGGCGTTAAGCGAAAGGAATTCAAATGAGAAGAGTTTTGCTTTATCGGGCATCGTGAGTTTAACGCACCACACAATCCTTCAGAATCGCGTGCAGCGCCTCGGCAAAAGCTTGCATGGCTTCGTTATGGGAAACGGTAATCCTGATCCAGTTGGGGAAACGAAAACCCGCCATGCTGCGCACCATAACCCCTCTGGTCATCATCTTCCTGCAGGCGAGGCTGTCGTTCATCGGGAGCCGCGCCATCACAAAATTGCCCTCGCCGTTGACAAAGGGCACCCCCATCAGATCGAGTTCCTTCAACAGGAAGCTTTTCCCTTCACGGACCCTCTCCCGGGTGCGCAGGATATGCTCTTCGTCATCCAGTGCGGCGAATGCTCCCACCTGGGCCAGGGAGTTAACCGAGTAGACGACGCAGGTACGGCGGATGACGTCCACCACTTCTCTATTCCCGGCCAGGTAGCCGATGCGAAGCCCCGCAAGTCCGTACATTTTGGAAAAGGTCCTGAAAACCACCAGGTTGGGATACTCGCCGATCAGGGACATCCCGTCGGGAAAATCTGCGCGTTCGACGAACTCCCGGTACGCTTCGTCCACAACCACTATTTGCCTTCCGTCGATCCGGTCGAGAAAAGCACGCAGCGTCACGTCGTTCCAGCAGCTTCCGGTCGGGTTATTGGGATTGCAGACAAAAATGACCTTGGTGCGCTCGTCGATCTTTTCGATCATCCCCTCCGCATCGAACCCATAATCCACCAAAGGAACCAGGCGGGCTTCGAACCCGGAGAATTGGGCCACCCATTCATATACGGCAAAAGTTTTGTCGGCCGTGATGATATTATCGCCCTGCTGGCAAAACGCCTTGATCGCGAAGGCGATCACCTCGTTGGCCCCGTTTCCGACGAGAAACTGGTCCGGGTGCATTTCAAAGATATCCGCCAGCTTGCACCGCAGGTGAAAGGCATCCCCACTCGGATAGACGGATGCCTGCGCCGCAGGAAAGGCGCGGATTGCCCTTCGGGCCGCTTCGGGAGGCCCCAGTTGGTTTTCGTTGTTGTTCAACCGGTAGAGAGTCGAGCAGCCATAGAGTTTTTTCAGTTCGTCATCCGGCTTGCTCGGTATATAGGCTTCGAAGTGCCTGATGTAGTCGGGAACGAGTTTTTCCAGCGGCAGGGCGCTTATCACGTGTTTTTCCCTCGAAGCTGAAAGGAGACCACGTCCCCTTTGCCCGCATATGGGAGCACGAAACACGGTTCGAACCCGCTCTTGAGAAGGCCGGGAACAAAAACGGTCTGCCATGCCTCCCCGAGATCGATTGCGAATTGGATATTGAGGATCTTTTCTCCCTGCATAAGCTTTACATGGCGCCTGATATTTTCCTCCGCATCCGCGCCGGGCCACATCGGCTGCAGCGTCACGCGCCCCTGAATGCGGTCGAATTCGGCGGAGAGTACGGAATGCCGGGACAAGGTGTCTCCCGAGGGCTGTTCGATCCTGATCTCTCTTGGGAGCACCAGCCTTGCGTACTCTCGGCGAAGAAACTCCTCTATTCCGGGATGGACCCAGACCGCTGCGCCCATGTCCTCATGCAGAAGCCTGAACCAGGCCTCCACCGGCACGCAGGCCCCGTCTTGCGCGTAGGCGTCAAACGTGCCCAAAAGCTCGAAATGGCTTCTTGGAAATTCCGGCGTCGGCCGGGTGTTGATTATCCCGAGGGCCCGGGTCTTTGCAACAGCACCGATGCAGCCCTCGAGGAGTTCTTCGGGAATATTCGACTCAGGCCCCTGATTGAACACATAGGGACCGAAGCACTCGACCATGTTCTCTCCGACCGAATGCCAGAAGACGGCGCCGGCTATTTCTCCAGCGCCTCCCACCGCGGCCAGAGACTGGTATTCGCCCGCCCTTATCATGTCCGCCAGCTTGGCGGGATGGAAAAAGATACATGAAAGCGCCCAAGTGTCGCAGTACGATGTGGAAAGCTGAGCTATAAACTTCACCTCTTCCGGATTCGGGGGCCGCAAGGACCATTTTGCGAGCGGCCTCGCGGTCGCGGGCTGGATCTCGTGGGGCAGGGGATAGGCCTTTTCCTTGATAAGAGTCAGCCGCAAATCCCGCCCTTTTTCGCGATTCAATGAAAAGCGGTCTACCGATCTCGATGCAATCACCAGCCCCATCGCATCGAGATCCGCATCATCCTGAGCCGATATGGTCGCGGTAAGATTGAAGGCCCGCATGTCGAAGGCGTCAGTGGGGAGAGAGAAATCAGCCTTTGCATAGTAGCCGCCGTTCGAACAACGGATTTCCAGTGGCCCTCCGGACGGCATCACGACCCTGCACAGGTGAACGAATACCTCTTCCGCGGCCAGGGTCAGCCTGAGGGACTCATCCCTGCCCAAGCCGAAACATCGCGCCGCGTTTTCAACAAATGTGGTTACCAGCGGCAGGAAGACCTCGTCGGCATCCACTGACAAATTCACGTTGCCGGTGCTTTGTTTCACTTCCGTTCCTCTGATGGGAGGCTCATTGTCATATTTACATTTTAGCAGACGCAAATTCCCTGCCGGCCATTTGATTACTTGCAGCAACGCCGGGACAGATACCCT
>JBEKXG010000343.1:0-5810 GCA_049512295.1 Syntrophobacteraceae bacterium | reverse complement strand
AGCGTGAATGATGACTTCGTGGGCCTTATCGATTCCGACCTCCAAAGCGAAGTGAAGATGGTCGATAACGTTGGCCCCGGGAAAGGGATGACGTGTGGTGATAGCGGTGCAAAGGATTCGTCCATTTTGATCCAGATCGATTGCCTGTCCCCTAAACCCGCTTGTGCCAAGGTCTAAAGCAATGCCTAATCTCACCATTTCATACTCCAGCAGTTTCTCACGGAGAACATACGCGAAAATTTTCGTGATGAATCATAGTAACTTACGTTTGCACTCAAAGCAAATGGGCGCTCCGGAATTGTCTGTGGTCATCTTTGCCGAATGCCCGTAAAGTTCTTTGTGCTCACTGTTAATCTTAGACCAATACTGTTTGACCTCGGTACAGGACAAATCTTTACCCAGAACGCGTTCCGCATCGCTATGCCAATGTCCGCAGCGGGTGCAGGCAAGCATTTCACGGCATCTCCTTCCCGGACGGCTGTTATAGTAGACAGGCCAAAAATAAGGAGGGCGCTGCCCCGGCAATAAAGCCCACCAGGTCATGCCCCCCTTTTGTTTCTACTGTGACTTAATGTATTGAAACTTCCAAACTACAACCCGTATGATTTCGGGCTGAAGCCCTTAACATCCTTGTACTTTTTCAGACACATATCAATGAAGTTGCCCTCATTGTCGGGCAGAGCCTTCAGGTCCTTCAAGGCTTTTGTCAGGGCATCTTTTTCGAGGTTGGTCAATTTCATCTTGGCGTCGCCGAGGATAATCTCGCCTGCCTTGATGGCTCCCGCTCTGGCGCTTAAATAGTTGCCCTTGCTGCGATTGCTGACGATGGCGTTACCGACTTCCCACGCATTGTCGGGCGCCAGAATAAGACTGTGGGAATCTCTGTACATGTCGGAGTTGACCAGGATCTCTTTCATTGCCTCCTGGTGTCCAAGTTCGAGGGCGGAGTTGAGCATCGCAACATCGTAACCGAGGATCTCTGCAAAAACTGATGTGGTGGTGGCCCCGAACATATCGTGGTACTCGACAGCCTCGTTGCTCCAAAGATCAGTGACGGCCATGATCAGGTTGCCGCAGAGGTCGGAATGGGCACAGGCGCTGGTCTTGCCTTCACAAGAGATGGGAACTCCAGCCATGGCCTTAATGATCGGATCTTCGTAGGCACAATCCTTGGTGGGGCCGGTTGCGCCGCACTCGTAGGCGACCAGAGTTCTCGAAGCGGCAATCGCTCTGGAAAGGGCTGCGATCACATGGGGTACGTCTTTGGAAGTCATCCCGCCGGCCATAAACATGGCCGTGTTGGCCTCGGAGCAGTTCGTGTCGCCACCAGGAATGCAGTTGTTCTTCTTGGCGATCGCGACGATCTGATCCCACATCCATTCCATGTCGATGGCGCCGAGCACTCCGATGCCAAAGAGAATGCCTCCGATGTCGTTTCGGATGATGCAATGGTCAAAGATTTCCTTGCCTCCCATGGATTCGATGGAAATGATATCAGCGTACTTCGCACATTCCTGGAAAGATTCAATAACCTCCTTGGTATAATCACTTTGCCGCATATCGACCATGTCGGGTTTGCGCAGGTCCGCTATGGTGGCCCGGTAAGCAGCTTTGAGACCATATTTTTGCTTGTAATCATCCATCTGTTTGGCAGATTGGGCCGCGATTTCCCCGCCCCACTTGGGATTGTGGGTCATCTGAAAAATGTGCTCATTTTCGATCTGCAACGTAGGATGGCCTACAATGACCATTCTTTCAAGGGCATCCCCGTTGGCCCTCTCGTACTCCCGCAGCAGGGTCTTCATGGTCTTTTCACTGCCTGGCCTCGGATGGGGCACTACCTCGGGATGTACAAATCCACCGCCAATCACGATACCTCTTTTGGTGGTCACTGGTTTTTTGGCGGTTCCAAACATCATTTCCGCGCCACTCTTGTACGCCATCTGTGTGAGTCGTTGTCTTGCCATGTTGTCCTCCTTGCAGAATTAAAAGATGTCAGATTCTCCTGAAGCTCCCAAAAGCAAAACCCGATCAGAACCTCCTTCCATTATCGCAATGTCCGTATGCAACAAGCTTTTTGCCTGGAAAGGCGCAACGAAAAAACGTCATCAGCACCTTACACACATTAAAGCAACTCATGTGCCATTTCGCTCTCGATTGATATTTTTATATGTGATGGATATTATGGACTTTTTTCTAGACTGTCAGGACCCTTCCAGGCCGTCGTGTAACCGAATGTGACAGACGAGCGTCCCCTCGTGACACAGCGTGACATGTTTCGCTTAGCTAAGCCCATATTGAGCAAGACGGAGGTAGAGCAACCGGCGAGTAATTCCCAGCATCTTGGCGGCTTCGCATTTGTTTCCGGACGTCGTTTGCAGAGTTTTGAAGATCAATTGCTTCTCCACCTCCTGGAGAGGGACTCCTCCTTCCGGCAATTCTTTTAACATTTCTCTCGATTTGGTTTCATGGTCCATTGTTTCCCGCACTTCCACGGGCAGATCGTAAAGAGTAATTGAGCCCGTGCAACAAACAACAAGCAGCCGTTCTACGATGTTGGTCAATTCCCGAACATTGCCCGGATAGCTGTAGTCCAACAGAGCTTTCCAGGCATCCTCGCTGACAGGTGGCAGGGGACGATTCAACTCGTTGGCGGTTTTGCGGAAAAAGTGGTCCAGAAGCAAAGGGATATCATCGTTTCTCTCTCTCAAAGGGTGAAGGTATATCGGGAGCACGTTGAGACGATAGTACAAGTCTTCACGGAATTCCTCCAGTTGCACGGCTTTCCTGAGATCCAGGTTTGTTGCCGCAATGATACGTACATCGGTTTTGTAGGTGGAGCTTCCGCCCACCCGCTGAAATTCCTTTTCTTGAAGCACTCGCAGCAGTCTAACCTGGAGATCCCGGTCCAATGCGCCAATTTCATCAAGGAAAAGCGTGCCCCCCTGGGCAACCTCAAACTTCCCTTTCCTCTTGTAAAATGCGGTGGTAAAAGCGCCGCGCTCATGCCCGAACAGTTCACTCTCGATCAAAGCATCGGGAATTGCGCCGCAATTAACGGCTACGAAGGGCCGAGCTTTGCGGGTGCTTGTCTCATGAATTGTCCGGGCGATCAGTTCTTTGCCCGTGCCGCTCTCACCCTGTATGAGAACGGTAACCGAAGAATCTTTCAAGTTATCGATCAGGTCATAGATTTCATTGAAAGCCTGGCTTCGGCCGATTATCGCACCAAAGCGCTCCTTTAGTTCCTTGCGCTTGAACCTTAATTCGGAGTGTTTTTCGGGTTTTTCTTTTTCTTCCAAGCCCTGAGTGATTCCGCAAAGAATTGTATTGATCTGCTCTTTCAGAGTTGGGCCGGAAAACTCGTAGAATGAACCTTCCTTATATAGAAAGGGGCCTAATGGCCCGGTGACCAAAATAGCCGCTCGAGGAGCGATCTGTCTGGCCAGGTGCAGGAATCCTCCCCCGCCCATTCCGGAAGATTTCAGGTCGATTATGATAATCCACTCGTTGCCTGGCTGTTTTCTTAACAGGCTTAGTGCATGCTGCTCGTCTGGAACCCATACGGGTGAGAATGCATCCGGCGAGATGAAGCGGGGTAAAGAATGCAGAGTGCGGTACTGATCATCGACGATCAGCACCACAGGCTTGGACGTGTTGACCTCAGTTCCCATTACGCCCCTCAACCCAACCTAAAACGGCAATTTGCCGGCAGCCATCAGCCAGAACCCGGGTATCCACAGTCCAACAACCACCCAGAGAATAAGGCAATACGCCAGGACCTTAACAGGAAACTTACCGTAGGCATTAAGCCACACCATGAAGGTGAGACCTGCGTATCCGGCACAGGCCAATGCAAGGTAGTCGCTCCTTGCAACTAATTGCTTCCCGCCTTCCAGAACCGGCCCCCCTGTGTAAAAGAGAACCATATAAACAGTGGATACCACAGCTGTTGTAAGAGCAACGTTGCCTACGGATCTCAGATCTTCCAATCCGGCCAATAGCGCATAGGCTACGGTGCAGTAAAACATCCCATGGACAAAAAGCAGACCGGCAACCACCGGCCCTTTGAAAACAGCTGCCTCAATAACGGCGCCTATAAGGGTGAGCGCACCGGTCACGGCGGTGGCAAAACCTGTACCCTTTGCCTCCCCTTTACCCAAAAAAAGTAATGCCACAGGAATCCACATAATGCTGATCGCTATAACAATCGGAGGAGCCATATACGTCTCCTTTTTCCTGACACCAAACGTGCCCATCGAAAAAACACGAGAGCACAGGTTCTTAGCAAGTACCCTTTACTCCTCTACCCTCCGGGTTACACATCTTTCGAGGACGCCTCCAATTTCCTTCCGGTTCAACTTCCTGCCGATAATCGAAACCTTGCTCTGCTCGGCCGGTCTTACCGGTTGAGAAGAAAATTCTCCTGAAGCCAACTCCATCAATATCGATTTATTCTCGACTCGAAATATCCCTTTGGCTCTCACGACCTCACCCATCTCAGACGCATTTAATTTTTCGAAAAAATTTGACAAATCCTTTTCATCGAAGGTGAGATCACTGTAGACGAGGCCAAAGGATTCGTAACCCAGCGCATCATCCTCATCATGTAAATGAATAACTCTCTGATCTCCTATCCACCCATCCTGCCGGTGGTCGGAAACAAAACCTCGTTCAGTCTGGAGGGTTTTGGAACCTTGGGGGGTTGATAGAGCCAGTTGATACTGGCTCCAATCAACTGCCCCAAACTCCGTTGAGATGACCGTTGCATCGGGATTGATCGCTGCAATAGCATCGCGGGTAAGCATAGCCTTTCTTTTGTCCACTCTGTCACACTTGTTCAAAAGGACTACGCGTGCATTTTTCACCTGGGATTCAACAAAATGAGGATTGGCCTTGTACAGTCCCATGAAACCAGTGGCATCGGAGATAAGCACATAGTGAATTCTGCTGATAGCTTTCTCGAAGAGTTGCGCTTCGATGATGGAGCGAATCTGCGCGATAGTGGCCACCCCTGTCGGCTCAATTATGACTCTTTGGGGCTGTATTGACTGCATGATATCCAGCAGTTGAGTCCTAAAATCGGACTGGAGGGTGCAGCAGATACATCCGCTCGGCATCTCAACAACATTACCTCCCCGCTCTTTCAATAGAGTGCCATCGACACCTACCTCACCAAACTCATTAACCAAAACCACTATTTTTTCTTTGCCACCCCATTCTTGAAGGACCCTGGCGATAAAAGTAGTTTTGCCGGAACCTAGAAACCCAAAAACAATATCAACGATCATCCCTTCACCTTAAATCCCGCTCTAGCCGTTCCATTTTGCGCGCATGCTCGTCCACGTCTCACCTGCCAGTGCATCCTCCGCCATACCCGGCGCCTGGCTGGCTTCCTTCCCCCAAATTCCCAGCTCATAACTGGTCACGTACTCTTCACTGACTGCTCCTCCTCCGCAGATGAAAGGAATTACAATGCCTGCAGCTCTGAGTTGATGCGCAATCTTGGGGAAGGCGGTCATTGTAGTAGTCATGAGAGCCGTACCGGTAGCCATGACGGGCTTGTGGAGTTTGACTGCTTCCACAACCTTGTCAACGGGGACATCGGCACCGAGATTGATCACCTCGAATCCATTGGCGTTGAGCAGGGCATTGACGATTACCTGGCCGATATCGTGAATGTCGCCTTCGGCGGTATGGGTAACTACTTTGCCCTTCCTGTCCATGGACTTGCCCATGGTCTTTTCACATTCGGCAATGCCGACATTCATGGCATCAGAAGAGAGGATTACCTGGGGGAGAAAGTAGAC